>CAIMDW010000045.1 GCA_903839895.1 Candidatus Staskawiczbacteria bacterium | reverse complement strand
TTTTAATTTTATTAATATTAATTAAATTTTAAAAGCATTTTTAACAAAGTTAAGCGCACCTCCTGCAATCAAAACAATGACTGTTCCCGCAACTGCCGTAAGCAGGGCTGTCCTAGCGGTTTTCACTTTTCCCGGATCTCCCTGAGCCGTTAAAAACAAAATTCCAGTTACCACCCAAAGAATTACAACTACTCCAGATGCAATATATAGAGAGACATTAACTGCGCCATCAACCAAGCCCGTAATTGTAACTTGGGCCGACACTAAAACCGGCAAAACCAAAACTGCCAATAAAATTACAAATATATATTTTTTGTTCATATTTATAAGTTATTTATCCTCCGATAAGGTTTGAAACTAATTGAATTATCGAAAATGCAACTAATCCAACTACTACTCCTGCAACTCCCCAAATCAACGAAGCTCTGGCTGTCGCCAATTTGCTTGAATCTCCCTGCGCCGTCAAAAACATAATTCCAGCCACTATGAACATAACCACGGCAAAACCGCCAAACACTGCCCCCATAGCTTTCTCTGCACCGTGCACTATACCAGGCAAATCGACATTCGAACCGCCATAGCTTTTTAGTTGAGCAAAAACGAAAAGTGGTGAAAATAAAATCCCTAATGCGGTGAAAACTATTTTTTTTCTGTTCATGGTTTCATTCAATCTGGCCCGCGCCAGTTTCAGGCGCGAGCCGAAAATTGAACTGTTTGAAATTATTGTATGAATGTTGACACAACTTGAACAATCGAGAAAGAAATAAGCCCGACCACAACTCCAGCAACTCCCCAAATGAATGCCTGTCTCGCTGTAGCAATTTTTTCGGGCTGTCCTTGAGCTGTAAGAAATAAAATTCCAGCTGTTAAGAACATAATTACGGCGATTGCTCCAAAAATTAACCCCATTGCTTTTTCAATTAAATGAACTAGTCCTTGCAACGTAGTGGCGGTACCAAGCCCTCCCTGCCCCACCGGCTCCAATTGAGCCATTACCGCAACCGGCAAAGTTAAAACAGCGACTGAAACTGAAGCTAAAATATTTTTTTTATTCATTTTTTTATTTTAATAATTATTTATTTTTTGTTTGGTTTTTAAATCAAAGGTTAAATCGACCTTTTTTAAATTTATTTTGTCCCTATGGTTGTTTTTATAAAAGCCACCAATGCGTCAGCAGACAGCCCAATTACAATTCCTATAATTGCGTATATGAATGCTGTTTTTGCTGTCTGCATTCTTTGCGGATTTCCTGCTGAAGTCAAATACATCATCCCAGATACAATAATCATAATAACGCTTATCGAAGCGATTAGTTTTGCAACAGCATTGGCAATGTTTGTCAAAAGGGTTGCAAAATTATCAGGAATTCCGGCTGGAGGCGTTATGCCATCAGCCAAAGCAAATTTCGCTAGACAAAGTAAGCTTGCAAAAACAAAGAAGTAAAGTATTTTCTTATTCATACTTTATTAATTATATCAGAAAATTAAGATTCAAGATGTGGATAACTTTTGATTAGTCCTTTAAGCAAGCTCCAGAAGCTACTTTATCGCCATCTTCCAGCCTCATAATTCTCACGCCCTGGGTTGCTCTTCCCAATAAAGAAATTGATTTTACCGATGTCCTGATCACCTGGCCTTGCTGGGAAATTACAATCAAATCTACCTCTTCGCCAACATCTTCCAAAATGCACGCCATAATCATAGGGCCCGTTTTTGAAGTGATTTGGGCGGCCTTAATGCCAGAGCCTCCGCGGCCCTGCACTTTGTATTGGGCAACATCGGTCCTTTTCCCGTAGCCATTTTCCATTACCACCAGCAAATATTGCTTGGAATCTTTTTTCTCTACGACATCCATAGAAATAACTTCGTCGCCCTTTTTCAAATGAATTCCTTTTACTCCCGCCGCTCCTCGGCCCATTGGCCTGATGTCTTTTTCTTTGAATCGAATTGCAATTCCATTTTTAGTGGTCAAAACGATATCGTCTTCGCCTGTTGTTTTGACAACCTTTTTCAAAGCGTCGCCTTTTTCCAATTTTATGGCAATAATTCCCGATTTTCGGACATTTTCAAATTCTTTCAAATCTGTTTTCTTTATACGGCCATTTTTAGTTACCATTACCAAATATTTGCCGCCATTTTTCCCTTCGCCGGATGAAACTTTGCCGTTAGGCGAAGCGGGCATTGGAATCAAAGACAAAACTTTTTCTTCGCTGGAAATTTCCAAAAAGTTCATCACTCCTCTTCCGCGGGCCACCCTGGTGCCTTCTGGAATTTCGTAAACCTGGGTCTGGAAAACTTTTCCGGAATCTGTAAAAAACATCAGGTTGTCGTGAGTAGAAGCACACAAGAAATGCTCCACAATGTCTTCTTGCATTGTTTTCATTCCCATAATTCCTTTTCCACCGCGCTTTTGGATTTTATAAGTGGCAGGATTTATCCTCTTTATATATCCGCCAGTAGTCAAAGTGACAATTGTATCTTCCAAAGGTACCAAGTCCACTTCTGTAATCTCGCCCAATTTGCCTTTGACAACTTTTGTCCTTCTCTTGTCGCCGAATTTTTCCTTGGCGTCCAAGAATTCTTTCATAATTATGGCTTTCAGTTTTTCAGGACTCTTTAAAATAGCAGCCAATTCTTTTATGAGCTCCAAAATTTCTTTCAGCTCATCTTCAATTTTCTGCCTTTCCAAACCGGCCAAAGTCTGCAATCTCATTTCCAAAATAGCCACTGCCTGCTTTTCAGACAAATCGAATTTTTTAATCAAATTTACTCGCGCTTCTTCCCTGTCAGCTGATTTTTTGATTGTTTTGATAACCTCGTCGATATTCTTCAAAGCAATCATCAAACCCTCCAAAATATGGGCCCTGTCTTTTGCCTTATCCAATTCAAATTGCGTCCTGCGGGTAACAACTTCTTCCCTGTGTTTTATGAAATATTTCAAAACATCCGACAAAGACAAAATTTCAGGCTGAATGCCGTCTACCAGCGCCAATAAATTCAAGTGAAAAGTTTTCTGCAGGGGAGTGAATTTGTACAGCCTGTTTAGAATTCTTTTTGGCTCGAATCCTCTTTTCACATCAATGACAATTCTCATTCCTTCCCTGTCCGACAAATCCCTTATATCCCTTATGCCTTCAATTTTCTTTTCAGAAACCAAATTTGCCATTTCTTCCACCAGAGTGGATTTTAAAACCTGATAAGGAATTTCTGTAATCACAATTTGCTCTGACCCATCTTTCTTTTCTACAATATCGGCAGTTCCGCGCATTAAAATGGAGCCTTTTCCCTGCGAATAAGCTGAAATTATTTCTTTTTGGTCATAAATTATTCCTCCTGTCGGAAAATCCGGACCTTGCACAAATTCAAACAAATCTTCTGTTTCAGCTTTAGGGTGGTCTAACACATGCACCAAAGCATCCACCACTTCCGATAAATTATGAGGAGGAATATTTGTTGCCATGCCCACGGCAATTCCCAAGCTTCCATTTAAAAGCAATTGAGGAAGTGGAGCTGGCAAAACAGTCGGCTCTTGAGTTGTGCCGTCGTAGTTGTCTACAAAATTTACAGTATTTTTTTCAATGTCGCGAAGCATTTCATCTCCCACTTTCGATAATCGGCACTCTGTATAACGGGCAGCGGCAGCGCCGTCCCCGTCTATAGAACCAAAGTTTCCCTGGCCGTCCACCAAAGTATACCGCATGTTAAAATCTTGGGCCATCCTAACCAAAGATTCGTAAACGGCAGTGTCTCCGTGAGGGTGATAACTTTTCAAGACTTCTCCCACCACCGACATGGATTTTCTATGCTTTGTGTTTGACCTCAAGCCAGAACTCATCATTGCATACAAAATTCGGCGGTGGACCGGTTTTAACCCATCCCTTACATCTGGAAGCGCGCGGGAAACAATCACCGACATTGCGTAGTCAATGTATGACTCCTTAAGTTCGGTTACCATTTCGCGCTGGGTCACATTTCCTATTTTGCTGTCTCCCTGCTTTCCATCTTCTTGCGCTTTTGGCTTTGATTTTTTTTCTTCTTTTTCTTCGTCTGCCATATTATAATTTTACTTATTGCTTGATGATGTTGCTGGCGAAATGTTCAAATCCGGCATCTGCACATTGACCTCTGGAAACTTGACTGATTTTGCCGATTCTGAAATTTTAGAAAATGTTTTTCCCACGGAATTTATCCAAAAAAATCCCATTATGATTCCCAAAACAGCAACAATTGTCCATAAGACAATCTTTTTTTGCTTATCGGGCAACGCCCTTAATTTTTCTAATGAATCTTTAAAAGCCATTTTAAGGCTGTAATACGACTATTTCCATTGCCCCTTCTTTTGGCATCGTGCTTTCTTTCAAAACCAATTTTTCTACCGCCGCAATTGAAGGCTTTCCCATTGTCTTTAAGAATTTTGAAACATCATCATAATGCATTGGAATTACAATTTTCGGCTCAATTTGGGAAATTATTTTCTGGGCCGATGAGGAATCAATTGTGTATTCTCCGCCCACCGGAATCATCAAAACATCCACTCCGTCTATTTTTTCCAACTGCTCGTCAGTCAATTCTTTCTGCCCCAAATCTCCCAAATGGCAAAATCTGATATCTTCTGCTTCCATCACATAAATCGTATTCATTCCTCGTTCTTTCCCTTGCACGTCGTCATGGAAAGAGGGAATTCCCTGCACAAAAACTCCTTTCACCTCGTATTCGCCGGGGCCTTGTATTACAAAAAGCTCTCCTTTGACGCCTTTTATATTGTTGTGGTCGTGATGGTCGTGAGTAACCAATAAAATATCTGCCGACAAATTCGGAAGTTTTGGCCCGGTTTTTTCGTCATACGGATCAATCACAATAGTGGCCGAATGGTCCTTAGAATTGGAAACTTCAATCTCAAAGCAGGATTGCCCTGCCCAATATATTTTTGCCATAAATCTGTTTATTTAATATATTTTACCATATATATACTATGACTTCAACCCTTGCAAAATATAAAATTTGGTATATACTAAGCATATTAATAGAAGTAACACTGCTGGCCTGCAGCAGAAGCCTGAGCCTTGCTTGGGAGAGAAAAATAAACAGGCGTTTTTAATTGTATGATAACAAAAGAAACAAAAATCAAAGATGCTTCAAATCCGCTGACAATCGGAGGCACAATAGAAGGAAAAGTTGTCGCTCGAGACCGCTCATCCCTTTATATCGATTTGGGAATAAACGGAACAGGCATCATATATGGAAGGGAATTTTACAACGTTAAAGAAGTCGTAAAAAACCTTGAAATTGGAGACAAGGTTATTGCCAAAATAGTTGAAGTGGAAAATGATGAGGGTTACAGAGAACTTTCATTGAAAGACGCCACAAAAGAAATCAGCTGGAAGAGGCTGAAAGATTTGCGCGATTCAGGGCAGATTATGTCTGTACGAATTACCAGCGTAAATAAAGGCGGACTTTTGACCACTTTAGACGGAATCCAAGCTTTCTTGCCAGTTTCACAATTAGCTCCAGAGCACTACCCAAGGGTGGCAGATGCCGACAAGCAGAAGATTTTAAAAGAACTGCAAAAATTCATCGGCAAAACACTGGAAGTCAAAGTTTTGGATTTGCTGGCTTCAGATAACAAATTGATTTTGTCTGAAAAAGCAAAATCTGAAGAAAAGACCAAAGAAGTTTTGAAGAATTACAAGAGGGGAGACGTGATTGAGGGAGAAATTACCGGCATTGCCGATTTTGGAGCTTTCATAAAATTCCCGGTTCCAGCTGAAAGCGAAAAAGACCAGATAGAAGGCCTTATCCACATTTCAGAATTGGACTGGCAATTAGTTGAGAATCCAGCCGAAGTTGTGAAAGTTGGCGACACAGTAAAAGCCCAAATCATCAACATCAACAACAACCAGGTTTTCTTGTCATTGAAATCCTTGAAAGAAAATCCTTGGGAAGAAATTGAGAAAAAATACAGCAAGGGCGATGTGATTAAAGGCAAAGTCACAAAGTTTTCCGCTTTCGGAGCTTTTGTGGAAATAATGCCGAAAATCAGGGGCCTCTGCCACATTTCCGAATTTGAATCAAAAGAAAAAATGGAAGAACAGCTGCAACTCGGCGAAACCTATGACTTCTCGGTTTTATTAATAGAACCAAAAGAACACAGGATGAGCTTAAAACTAGTAGCCAAGTAAAATTAAAAACAGTCCCTCTCGGGGCTGTTTTTTTGTACAAAAAAAAGAAACCCTATTTCTAGAGTTTCATGTCCTTTCGGACCATGGTCTTTCGACCCAGTTTTTTGCGCCTAAGCGCGACCCACCAGCCGAACGCCGGTGAGCTTTGGGGGACCATTTTTTTTATGGCCCCAATTTTCGGCCTTGCCTTGGTAGGAGATAATATCTCCTCTCCAAAGGCGGATTTCGCCATCGGGATCGGGCACAAGCCCGAAAATCTCGATGCCGTGCACCCAGGCAATGCTTCCGTCGTGCATGGTGCACGGGCCTTGGCCGGTTTGTCCGGCGAAGGTGATGTACCATTGCATCACGGCATACTTGCCCTCGGGGGCCGTAGGCAGCGGCGGATCGATTTCCACATCCGAACCTTTCCATTCCTCGAGCTTTGCGCTTTTGACAAGCGCCTGGAACTCGGGATGCTGGAAAATCTGGTTCCGGTTGCTGGACCCGCCATTGAACGAGCCCCACTTGGGGTTGACAGGAATTCCCACCAGCCCGTTGCCGGACTTGTAGAGCCTTCCCAGCCAGCGCGGTTCGCCATGAAGGCGAAAGCTTTTCCCATTGTCGTGGGTATAAATACCCACTTGAAAGAGAATCAGCATGCCGTGGTCGGTTAAGTGGTAACAATCCAGGCGATTGCTCGCTTGGTTTTTGTGCCAGCCCGTCCAGACATTCTGACCGGCGCGAAGAACTTCGATGGGGTCGCGCATCACGACTGCCTTAAACCCCGGGACGAAATCCTTGAATTCCGCCAATGCCCGATTTTCGTACGAGCCGCCCTCGGTGCCGACGTTCTTTTGAACCACGAACGTCCGGCCCAACTCGCGAACAGCCGCCACCAGGTGGAACCCGGCGGGATTTTTGAGGCCCAGAATGTACCCCTGCGGGTCCATTTCCAGAAACTCAGAATCCTCACTGCCTGCCAACATTGCTCCCGCCACCACTTGGGCTTGAGGGAAATGTCGCAATTGCGATGCCTTCATAAGGCACCTCCTTCTTAAGTATTAAGATTTCAATATGCTTTACTCTCTATAACTTAATTATAACAAATATAAGTATATTTGTCAATAGATTATGAGTTAATTTCGCTTATTCTTTTTTAACGAGGAGAATCTTGAGACAAGGCTTCTTTTAAGATTTCTTTTACTGTTTCCAGAGGAATTGCAGTCGGCAGAATGCCTTTTGGAGTTGCTCCGCCGTTTAAAACCGAATTGGTTGCCCTGTCATAATACCATTCTGGAATTTCAGAAAGTTTGCCATCTTTCATCAAATCAAAAGTCGAGCAAGCCAATTTCCTGTCTCTTAATTCGGCTTCAGCTTTTCTCAAATAAGCTGCCAGCCATCTTAAATCAACCATTTTTTGCGGCTTTGTCATTATATTTGTAAAACCGGCGCTGTTTTTCTGGCAGATTACATCGGCTTTCAATCCTCCTGCAGATTTTAACCAGCCTGACATGCTCAAATTGTCAGACTCTAAAATAATTACTTTCAAAATTTTTCCGTTGTGCTTTACGTCAAAAACTTCCGCTTTTCCTTCGGCTAATTTCTGTTCGAATTCAGCGGGCAGTTCCTGTGTTCTCCTTTTTTCTTCTGAATGATGGGCCTGCAACAAAGGCAGAACAATTTTGACGACTTTCCCTGGATTTTCCTCTATTTTATTCAAAGCGGCAACCAATCCCGACAAGCCGAATGCCTTGTCCAAAGGATCTGTTGAAACTGTTCCCAAGCCGTGTTTGTCATCCCTTTCTGCATAGCTCAAAAGCTTTGCCACAGACGGATCTGATGCAATCTGCAAATCTTCTGCAATCAATTGCGCTAAATTTTTACCTGTATTATGGTGGTCGAATTTGCCGTTTCCGACATCTAAAACCAAAACTCCTTTTTCATCCAAAGTGGAAGCAGTGTCTCCGGAAGGCAATTCCTGCCAAACATCAATGGAAGCATTTTCAATTCCAGGATATTTTTCAGCTCCGTATTTTATCAAAAGAAAAATTCCCACGATGACATCGGGGTG
>CAIMDW010000044.1 GCA_903839895.1 Candidatus Staskawiczbacteria bacterium | reverse complement strand
TTTCATAATTTTATTTTTAATTAGCTATTAAATTTGATCGCTTAAATGTAATAATTGATGGTACCTGTTCCATTCACCCGTCTTGTATTCTCCTTCATTCGCCTTTAGTTCCTTAAAAATTTGCCAAACTCGCATAACCTTGATTCCATTTTTTTCAAAATATTTAATTGTTTCCTCTTCCTTTAAATTTCCACAAATAAACATTTTTCTATAGTTGTTGCCTATTAAACTATTGATAACTTCCGTAATTTTTGGATTATTAAATTTTTTATCAATATAAGCCACAACACCCTCCTCAACTCCTATCGCATCCCGTTTTTTTGCTGATGGTGTTCCGCCGATATATCCAATTGGGTTTGAACTGCACTGAACTTCTATATGGATTGCATCATTAACCTTCTGATCATCACCCAACTTAACTGCTAAAATGTCCATTTCATTGACACCTATTTTTAGGTTTTTAATCAAAAAATATCCTTTAGAATTAAACCACCCCGCGACGATGTTTTCAATAATATCCATAATTTTATTTTTTAATTATTTTTTTGAAAATTATACATTACTGATATTCAAAATGTCTGCCCCGGTTGGAATACTCGGCTCTGCTATTGAAGAAATAAAGCCATTTGTTTTTGCTTCTTCTGCGTTCATGATTACTCCGCCATCAATCATCCAACTCGCAATATTTTTTAATGGAATGTTAGAATATGAACTAATCGCATTCGCAATATCATTTTTTGACCTAATATTCCCCTCATAAAATTCTTTTAATTGTGATTCTAGATAATTAGCAGCTTGCAACCCTGTCGCAACTCCGTGAAACATAAATGTTGATTTTTTACTTCCTATTTTTTCTTTACCGCTAGCAAAAATAGCCGTTGCCACTGAGTCAATCTGACCTATGTTGTGCATTGTAGTTTTCATAGGAAGTGCATTTATGTAGGCCGCTAAGCTTAATCCCTCAAACACATTTCCACCTCCCGAGGAGATTAAAAAATAAATTTCATCATATTTTTGATTTACACAATCAGTTATAGCTTGTCTAAGTTTAGCGGACTGCATAGCTTGAACATCAGCCGTAAAAATAATGTATTTAGTTTTTGCCATATTTTTATATGATTTTATATTTAATTCTTATAGTTTAAACAAAATTTTATAAACTTTTCCCCGAAAATGCTGACCTTAACTAATTCTCTCAAATAATTATCGCTTCTATCCCCAATTGACATTCCTCCACTCGTCGATTGTAAATAACCAAAATTACGTAACCGACCAATAGCCCCGATGATAGCATATTGTTCTACACCGGGTTTTTGAATTATTCCTATTTGAACAAAGTTATTTTGAGAGTCGATAAATTTTAAAATTTCAATTTCCAATATCGACATCGAGCTTAATGACTCTAAAAAAAGAACCTTTTCATCGTAGTCGTCTTTTACGGGTTGTGTTAAAATATTTCTGAAAAAATACTTTAAGCAATCAATTTTTTCCTTTACCACTTCCTTCTCAACTTTGTTGTTTATTTTTTCGATTAGAGTTATTAACTTAACTTCATCTTGGTTATCTAAAGAGAATTTTTCTTTTAGGTTTTCTAAATCCGTAGATAATTCCGTATAGAAATTAGTTAATCTATTAAATTCCTTCTGCTGTTTTCTGTCAAAATATAATGTTGCTAAAGTTCCACCGATATAAGGAACTAATTGCAACCCAGCCTTAATCCTGTTTTCCGCCTCTTGCTCTAACGTTAAATTGTCACTTTTTTGTTCCATTTTTGTTTCTTTACTCTAGGTTAACCGCGGTTAACCTGATTATTCTCTTATTATTGTGTGTTTGAACCATTTTTCTTGGAAGGTTACCAGTTTTTCAATTTCCTCGTCGGAAAAGTCGATATTTTCTGGCATTACGATAAGCTTGTCGTCGTCATTTTCCAGTCGGTGCACTATGGCTTTCACAATGCCTGTCGCTTTTTCGACTGGTTGGTCGGTTCCCAGGTAATACGCGTCCAATTCTTCTCCGTCGGGGGCTTTTATTCCTTCTATATATCCGTAATTCACTTCGTAAACGAATCCGTGCTTGGGATGTTTGCTTCCCCGAGGCCTATCAATCACAACACTCACTTCCTTCCCCAAAAACTCCCGCGCTAATTTTAACGATTCCGTTTCCATTATTTATTTTAAACATTTAATATACTTGCAAGCTTGTCCTTTAGGTCTGAATAATCTTTGTAAACAATGTAATCGTCTGAAATGCCGTTTAATGTTTTTGATTTTTCGCCTTTCTCATCAATAGTCGAAATTATTTTCTTGCCCTTTGAGAATCCGTATCCTGCCTCAATGCCTACCCCGAATGATTGCTCTGACGATTCTACCAATAAAATATCTGACTCGTCGATTTTTTTAAAGGCTTCGGCCATCATGATTTTTGCGTCGCTCATTTTTTCTGCGTCAGTTGCAAAGCAATAAACTTTATGGCCGAGGGATTCTAAAACATTTTTTATTTCAGGAATTTTAGTTAAGCAATCTTCTTTATATTTTATACAAATGAATATATTCATATTTTTTTTCAGGCAATGCGGACTAATTTAGTCCGTTATGTGCTCTTTATTAATTGTTGCTTGGGATTTTAGGATTTGCTTTATTGTTGCAGCTGGCACTTTTTGGTCAAACTTGATTTGTATTCTTTTTTGTCCTGTTGCATAGCCATTTTTTTCAAGCATTTTGCGGTCCTTATCTTGGAGGTCTAGTCCAAATCCAATGGCAACATGTTTTTTGTATTCGGCAAAGTGTGCAAGGGTGCCGTGGTATTTATAGAGCGGAAAGCCCCAGTTTATCTGCTCTTCTGTCTTTGGAACAGCAGACTTTATTATTTTCCTTATCTCCTCAAGTATCGGCCGAGCCTTATCACCCGACTTGGCAATATAGGAATCAACGTCTTTTTGTTCTGTCATATTTTTAGGTTATCATATGATAACCTGCAGTTTTTATTTGCTTATTTTTACTTTTGCTGGTCTTATTAGCTTTCCGTGCATTGTGTAGCCTTTTTGGGTTTCTTCCACGACTTTTCCAGATTTTTCGCCCTCCACTTCTTCCACGACTTCCATGAGACTAGGATCAAACTGCTCGCCCAAAGCTTTTATCGGCTCAATTCCCTCTTTTGCCAGGAAATCGCAAAGCTGATTTTTTATTTGGTTGAATCCTTCTATCCAGCTGTTTTCTTTCAGTTCATCGGGCACATGGCTTTCTGCCAAATAAATATTGTCTAAAATGGGAATTATCTTCAAAATTATTTCTGTGTTAGCATATTTTGCCAGCTCGCCAATGCGTTCCATTTCATCTTTCTTGTAATTAAGAAAGTCTGCGCGCTCGCGTTTCCAGCCATTCAAATATTCCTCGGCTTTCGCTTTTAGTAAATCTAACTCGTTTTCTTCTTTTTTTATTTCTTCATCTCCCATATTATTTTTTTTAATTAAATTCTGTCGGGGAAATTCGAGCAGATATAATCGGCTCCAATTTCTTTTGCTTTTTTAATTTCAGGCGAATCATTTGCCGCATAAACGAAGACTTTCAATCCTCTTTTGTGCGCATCTTCCACAAACCCGATTCTTATGCGGTTTATCGGCACATTCACCGAATATGCTTTTATTTCTTCTGCAAATTTTAAAAATCTGGGTGGAACAATTTCTGTCAAAACTCCAATTCTTATTTCCGGGTCAGCCAGTTTAAATTGCATAAGCTCTTCGTGGTGGAATGATGAAACAAGCAAATCTTCGTAAGTCCAGCCGTTTTCTTCAATATATTGCTCTATTACGGCTCTGGCCTGCATTGCAATGTCTTTGTCTTTCAGTTCGATATTTACTTTTATTTTTTTGTCTAGAAAATCCAAAACTTCTTCCAATGTGGCAATTCTCTCCCCTTTTTCCATTTCGAGCCCTTTTAATTCGGTCAGAGTTTTTTCTGAAACCTCGCCCTTGCCGTTTGTGGTCCTGTTTACGGTTTCGTCGTGGATTACTACCAGTTCTCCCGATTTGCATCTTCGCACGTCCAGCTCTATCATGTCTGCCCCAATTTCAATTGCCTTTTTAAATGCCAGCAAAGTATTTTCCGGTTCGTAACCGCTTGCTCCCCTGTGCCCAACTTTTATAATCTTATCCATTAAAAGTTTCCCAATTTTTTAATTATTTCGTTTATGACATCCATGTCTTTTCCGAAAATTGTTTTTGAGCTTCCCAAAATATTCAAAATTTCAAACAAATCGTCGCCTTCTGTCATATTTGAAACTGTCAGAGTCAGCGATGTTTCGGACAATGTTGCCATCAGCTCTTGCGCCAGCTTCATTTCCTGTTCTATTTGCCTGTGGGCTTCCTGTATTTGTCGCACAATAAAATCTGACAAATCTTGTTCTTTCTGTTCGGCCATTTTCCCGGCAAAATATTTGTAAGCTTTTTTTGTGGGAATTCTTCCTGCCGAAGTGTGCGGCTGTTCAATGAATCCCTGCTTCATAAGCTCTTGCATATCATTCCTTATTGTTGCCCCACAAACATCCAAATCACCAGCTTTTTTCAAAGCCTTCGAGCTGACGGGTTCTGATGTCTCGATGTATTCTCGCACCAAAAACTCCAGTAATTTTTCCTGCCTGCCTGTAATCATACCTGTATTTTATTCTTATCACTCGTCCTTGTCAAGTGCTAATCAGAGCCTGGTGCTCACCTCCATGGCGTCTTGGTTAAAGTCGAAGGTTTCGCTTTCGTAATTTGGACTTTGGCGCACATAATCCAAATATTCTTTCAGCTCATCTTCGAATATTTTCACGTTGTCGGCAATTATGACGGCTTTTGGAGCCAATTTGTTTTCTGCTATCAATAAATAGCTATAATATTCGTCTTTTACAGCGTCCAAAAAAACCATATCAAAAACCCCATCCAGCTTGGGAATGGTTTTCATGGCGTCGCCGACTATAAGCTCTATTGATTTCTCTGCACCAGCTTTTTTAAGATTTTTGCGCGCAATTTCTGCAATTTTAGAATCAATTTCCAAAGTGGTGATTTTCGCGCCTTTTTGAAGGTTCTGCGCCATTAAAATAGACGAATACCCCACTAGGCTTCCAATTTCCAAAATATTTTTCGGCTTGTAATGCTTTACCAATTGCGCCAAAAGCTTCCCTCTTATTGGGTTCACGATTGGCCATTTCTTTTTTCCGGCCGATTTTTCAATTTCTTTGAGGATTAATTTTGGAGTCATTAAACCTATACGAGAAAGCCAGCAATATGGCGCACGCCAGTAGAGACATTATGGCTCCGAAATAAAATGGGACGGCCGCTCCGAATTTATCCCACAAGAATCCTGCGAAGAAGCTGGCTGGCAAAGTTGTAATTCCTACAGCCATTCCGTAAATGCCAAAGGCTCTGCCACGGTGGTCGGGGTTTACAATGTCGGCCAGCAGAGCTTTGGAAACCCCCTGGCTTATGGCGTAATAAATTCCATAAAATGCGTATAAAACCCAAATTAGAATGGCGTGCCCGGAAATTGCAAAACCTAAATAAACCAAAGCGTAAGCTCCCCAGCCCATAATCAAAGTTGGGATTCGGCCAATTTTGTCCGACAAAGAACCAAATGGCACCGAAGCTAAAGCGTAAACTAAATTAAACAAGGCAATCACCAATGGAATTTCCAGCAAAGTCAGGCCAAGGTTTTTTGCCCTTAATATCAAAAATGCGTCTGAAGAATTTCCCAAAGTGAAAATAACTATTATGGCAATAAAAATATAGAAATTTTTTGGTAATTTTCCCTTTGCTTGCGGAATTTCTGTTTTTAAAATTTCTTTTTTGGGCAATTCATTTAATTTGAAAATCAGCAAAAGAGTGATAATCAGCGGAACTGCGGAAAACAGCAAAATTTCATGGTATACATAACTGCTGCTCTGGAAAATCCACAAAAGCACAAATAAAATCAACGGCCCGATTACAGATCCCAAGGTGTCCAGCATTGTGGCAATGCCAAAGCTTCGCCCCCGCACTTCCTTTTCAGACGAGCCCGCAATTAAAACATCCTTGGGTGGCTCCTTTATGCCCTTTCCCGTTCCATCAAGCAATCTTAGTCCAATTACAGCTCCAATTGATGTAAAAAAAACCAGCAGAGCTCTGCCAATCATGCTTAAAAAATAGCCCAGAAAAATTATGGGCTTCTGTTTTTTGAATTTGTCAGCCAAATATCCAGCCACAATTGCAAAAAAGTTTGCGCTGGCTGTGACAATTCCTTCCGCAATACCGACGACCGTTTTGTCGAATCCTAAAATGGAAGTCAGATAAATCGGCAGAATGGGCGCAAAAATGTCTTGGCTTATCCCGCCAAAAAAGCTCAAAAGCCCCACATACCAGATGTTTCTGCTTTTTTGTTTTGCTTCCATTTTAAATTAGTGGTGATCTTGTCCGTCTGCGTCGTGGTCGCAATCACAGTCGCAATTGCCATGCATTTTTTGGTGCATTTTTCCATGCATCCCCCATCCGCACATTGGGCAACCTCCTCTTTTCATCATCATTCTTAATCCCACTGCGATGAAAAATATCGCCCAGAAATATCCCCAAAAGCTTCCGGTAACAATCCCCATGGTGTTTAATAATAGTGCTACGCCTACTGCTATGATAATTATTGCAAAAAACATATTTTTTATTTTAATTATATTGGCTTATTATACTCTCTTTTTTACACTTCCACAAAAGCTTCTTCGCCGGTGTGAGACCCAGAGGGTACCCCTCGTATTTTTTCTTTGGAAACTTTTATCAATAAAGCCAAGCCGGCTCCCACCAGCAATACAGCGGACGCTATGATAAAAACCGGCTTATAGGCGTCAATTTGCGCCTTCAAAATAATCAATTCCACCGCTTGCTGATAAACCGCCGGGCTGGTGATTTTAATGATGCTGTGATAAGCGGTATTCAAAACATTGCTGTTTGTCGCGTTGGTTAAAATTGTTCCAAAAACTGCAATTCCAAAGGCTCCAGCAATGTTTCTGCCAAGCGCCAAAACAGAAGAAGCCATTCCAATTTCTTCAGTGGGCACTACGGCTGCAATCACGCTTGTCCTCTGCGCCATGCCAAATCCCATTCCAAAAGCCATAATTGAAAGAGGAATTATCACCGCCAAGGCAGAAGATCTTGGATCCAAAAATGAGAACATGAATATTCCCATGGCTGCCACAAGCGTGCTGGCAAAAATTATGTATCTTGGCTGGACTTTTCCTGTGAAGCTTGCCCCTATTGGAGAGGCTATCACCATGAAAAATGCCATTGGAATGAACAAATATCCTGTTTTTGTGGCATCGTATCCTAAATAGGTTTCTACAAATATCGGAACCAAAAATACGGCGCCCATCATCGACATGAAAACGACAAAATTATTCATCAGAGTGCTGACAAAAACGCTGTTTTTGAAGAATTTAAGGTCCACAATCGGTTCCGAAAACTTTGATTCAATGGCGATAAAAATAGTTGTGAAAACAATTGTTGCCAAATAGCACAAAATGCTGTTTAAGGAAAACCATCCCCAAGATAATCCCTGGTCTAGCACTAAAACTAAAGACGATAGCGCAACTCCCAGAGTGATTGCTCCCCACCAGTCGAAGTGCACGGTTTTGTGTTCTGAAACAGATTCCCTGACAAAAATGAAAGCCATTATAACTCCTACGATTCCAACCGGAATGTTTAATAGAAATATCGATCTCCAGCCGAATAAATCAATCATTGGTCCGCCAATCAATGGGCCAAAAACAGAAGCGGCGGCAAACGAAACCGACCACAATCCCAAAGCCTGCGCCCTTTCTTTTCCCTGTTGGAATGTGACAGCCAGAATTGCCATGGCTGTGGGATAGTCAGCCGAGCCTGCAATTGCCTGGATAATTCGGAAAACAATCATAGAGCTCAAATTCCATGCAAATCCTGCCAAAGCCGAGCCGAAAATAAAAATGGCAAAACCCATTATGTAAACTTTTTTCCGGCCGATTGTGTCTCCCAATTTTCCCCAAATAGGAACAAAAACCGCGTTAGCTAAAATGTACGCGGTTGCGATCCAGGCTGCCGAAGTGACTGTAATTTTAAAATCAATGATTATTTTCGGCAGTGCCAGGTTTACGATTGTCTGGTCAAGCCTGCCCAAAAATGTTCCTATAATTACTGTAAGCAGTACGAGCCACTTAAAATTTTTATGGGTTTCGTCTATCATTTATAGGATTATTTGTATATCCACAATTTTGCTGACATTCCGTTTTTCAGTTCAAGGTATTGCGTTGTGTCAAAGCGGATTTTTACGTCAAAGTTGCTTTCTTGCCTGCTTCCCGAAATATTAAAAACAATGTCGCCTGCATTTGAAGTTGGGCTTATCTGGTCGACAATTCCCGAATATTCTTTGCTGCCGAAAGCGTCAACTGTAAAAATGGCCGTCTGGCCAACTTTTATGCTGGCAAATCCTTTGTCTTCCTGCACTTGGCCCACCACTCTTAAATCTTCCGGGTCAATCATTGTGGCAACTGCCTGTCCAGGCGCAAATGACGCGCCGATATTGGTATTTATCGATAAAATTTGGCCGTCAGACTTGGCTTTAAGCAATTCGTTGCCTACTCTTGCAATCGGATCTGCTGTCTGCACGTTGTCGCCAACATTCACAAAAACTTCCTGCAAATTTCCGGCTACTGTTGGAGAAATATTGGTCACAGGGGCTGAAACTGCGGAATTTTCCACATAAACTCTTGCCGAAGTTATATTCCAGTAAACTAATCCTCCCGCTCCCGCCAAAATTACCAGCGCAATTGCAACCGTAATGATTATCTTGTTGCGCGTGCTTTTTACTATTTTCTTTTCTTTTTCTATGAAATTTTCTTGCATATTTTTAGTAAGCTAATACTTTTTCGCCCGCTTTTAGGCCTGACAAAATTTCAATATTATTGTCGTCGTGCAATCCGATAGAAACGGCCTGCGATTGCCTGTTTCCATTTCCATTGTCTAAAACCACGAAATATTGCCCGTTGTTTTTTATGACTGCCGATTTTGGAACCGTAATTGCATTGGTGTGAGTTTGGGAAATCAAAGTAATATTGGCTGTCATGCCAGGCATAATCCTGCCGTCGTTATTTACGAATTTCAATTTGGCTCCGTAAACCGAGACTCCATTCACTGTCGAAGGCGCCAAATCAATTGAAACGATTGTTGCCGGGAAAATTTGGCTTGTTCCGAATGCATCCAAAGTTATGTTTGCAGTTCCGCCCACTTTTGCTTCAGGTAAATCAATTTCAGGAATATTTGTGTCTATTTCCAAATTGTCATTTGAAATTGTGATTACTGGAGCATTAGCAGAAGACATGGCTCCAACTGTTATATCGTCTTTTGCAACTTTTCCGGCAACCGGCGAGGTCAAGACAGTTTTTGCAATTTGGCTTTTAATCACATTGACTCCTGCTTTTGCAACCTCAATTTGCGAATCTGTAGTCGTGACTGTTGCAGAATTATTAACTTTTAGGGAAGAAATGGCTTGGATATTTGCAGAGGTGGAAATTATTTCTGAATTTACGACAGATTTTTGCTGGGCAATCGAATTTGCATCGGCTGCGGGCAAGCTTGGGTCGGCTGGCAAGTTATTTATGAGATAATTCAAGTCTTGCAAGGCTTTTAAGGTAGCTGACAAAGCTGTGTCGGCGTTGGTTTGCGTTGGATTGCTTGTGGCGTCTTGCGCCAATCCGAATGCTCCGCCGTTTAGGTTTGCAATTTGCCATGTTTGCCAAAATCCGGCGTTGCCTTGCCCCAAAAGAGATTCAACCACGGCTCCCTTCATGTTTTGCAAAGAACCGTTTGTGGAAATCGATGGAATATTAAGTATTGAAAGAAAGGCCTGCTTTGCGTTTGAAACAGATTTTTGGTTCGATGCCAAAGCAGAAGAATACGCCGATTGCATCGCCGCTCCGTTTTTATTTGCGACAACATTTAAATTTAAAGAATCCAGCTGGGCTTGCGCAACCTGCAGTTGAGCCTGCAAAATTCCGCTGTCTACGGCAGCCAGCGCCTGGCCTGCATAAACATTGTCGCCCACCTTCACATAGTTTGCCACAATTTTTCCCTGCGACTCAAAAGCCAAATCGACTCCCTGGCTGGCTTTCACTTGCCCGGCCAAATTTATCTTTTCTGTAATGTCGCCTGTTTTTGCTTCAACCGAATATATTTTTATCGGGGATTTGCTTCCGACCAAAAAATAAATCAATATTCCGATTGCGATTATCGCAATTCCTCCGCCCGCATAGATTAAAAGTTTTTTATTCTGCATGGATTTTTTCTAATATTTTGATTAAGTTATTTTTATCCGTGCCGCTTAATTTTCCGAAAATTTTTCCGATAGTCTTGTGTACGCTCTTGTATTTGTTTTTTAAGAAGAGGGCGCCCTTCGGGGTTATTTCCACAAAAATCACCCTGCGGTCTTTCTTATCTGGCACTCTCTTTAAGCTGCCCTTCTTCACTAAATTATTAATTAAAGGCGTAGCAGACGATGGTTTAACATGCATATAATCGGCAATGGACCTCATTGTTGTGCCTTTTTTCCCGCTTACAATGCCTAAAATCTGCATCTGCGACTGCGTAAAGCCGTCCAGGCAATTGCTTCCCTGGATTTCTTCCCTTATCTGCCTGCCTATGTTGAACAAGGCTGACAATAATTTTTCGTTTGATTCTTTCATAAATAGTTTGATACTCTAACTATTAGATTCTCTATTATATTATAAAAAAAAGGCGCTGTCAAGTGCACAGCGCATATATTTGGTCATCTCCGCCAGAGTTTGTCGTTGGCCCAATGTTTGGGCCGTTTCTGGTAGAAATTCACCGGATTAAGCACAAAGCTTAATCCTATTCCGATGAAGAAAACTGCGAGCCCGATTGCTCCGATCTTCAGGTTGAAGTTGTGGAGCGAGGCGTGATCTGACAGCAAATTCATCGGATCGAAGTTGTTAGCTAGCGACGCTAGCATAACAATCACTCCGAGGAGAATTGTGTAAGGACTGATTTTCTGCTTCATTGGACTTCCTCCAACGGGAATTTTAACTACTGGAACTAAGTCCCAATATACTAATTATAGCATACAGACATGAGTCTGTCAAGTCATTGGGATACGGACGCCGATAGCTGGGCCGTGGCTTTCATTCTTTCGGTTGGGAATACATGCGCTGATGTGGATTATGTCATTTCGTTTAGTGAAATAAAATGACTGTCCGTGGCGGGTTTTTGTTCCAGGGGCATCCAAGCAAAGCGCATTCTCATCCAAACGTGAAGGGTGGAGTGAGAGGATAGAAGCAGTGTTTACCACGTCCAAAGCGAACATCCCGCTTCCTGGCTGATTGACAAATTCGCGGACTTCGTCTGCCGAGCATCCTGCAAATTTGGCGCCAAGGCAACAGCCGATTATAATCATTTCTCCGGGCTGTTCCTTGCCGATTTGCTGGAGCATTCCAGCCGTATGCGGAATCGTATTGCAATCGCGCCAATTAATTGCAATGCCCATTTCTTCCAGAAAAATTTGAGCGGCTCTTTGCGGATCAGCGCTTTTCTTGTAAAAATTAGGAAGCACGCAGAATCCGTCAATTATGTCTTCGAAGTTTTTTGGGAGCTTGAAAGCCCTGCGCAGAATCGATTTAGGCGTAAGGATTGGGAACCTTTGGGATAAGCATTCAATCTGTTCCCGTAAGTCCATAATCGCAAACCCCGGGGGATAGCCTTGCCGTGTTCGGGATTCTCCTGCATGGGGAGATGGTTGAGCAATAACGGGCGTAGGCATACGGCACTTCCTTTTCGTGGATTAAAATCTCGTTTTAGTTTTAAACGAGCAACGTAATGTCAAATATACAACAAAAAACCCGGAATTGCAACCGGGCTTTTCTTTTTGCAATTTAATTTATTTTCAACAAGTCTACTTCGAAAACTAAAGTTGCATTTGGCGGTATGGCTCCTCCGGCTCCCTGCTCGCCATAACCTAATTCTGGCGGAATAGTCAGTTTTCTTTTCTCGCCCACTTTCATGCCCGCTACTCCCAATTCCCATCCTTGTATTACGTTATTTTGCCCTAAAGTGAATTGGAATGGCGTTCGTCCAGGATTCAAGCTTGAATCAAATTTTGTGCCATCCGTCAAAGTGCCAGTATAATTTACTGTAACCGTATCTCCTGCTTTTGTGGCTTCCCCAGTCCCCTCTTTTAGAATTTCTATTTTCATATTTTTTATATATGTTGTTTTAATAATTTTATTTGGCGCGCTGCTTAAGCTGCTTGCGCTGGAACTCGAACTAGAATCAGAACTTAACGAAGATTGTTCCGGCGGATTTTGGCTTTGCTCTTTTGCGGACTGGTTGCCTTGCGCCAGCAAAACTGCTCCGCCAACTATTACAACTGCTATTGTGACGAAAATTATTATATTTTTTGTTTCCATAAAACTATTTTACCTGGTTTTTTAAATTTTGCAAAGCTGGGCGAATTTGGATTGATTGCGCAGTTACGCTTCCGTCTGAATTTGCGGTTCCCGTTACGCTCACCGATGTTCCAGTGGACAGGTCCGCAGGAGTTCCGGCTGCAAATTTATTAATTTGCGTTGCATCTGAATAAAAAATAATCCTTGAACCGTTATTCTGCATTTTTAGGGTAATGCTCGTATCATCTTTGGAGATAATATCTCCAGAAATGAAGTTTGATCCACTGGTTCCGGGTCTATTGATTCTTGTTTGAAAATTTCCTCCTGCGAAGCCCGATGATTTTGCCTGTTTTTTTCCGTAAAGCATTCCGCCGTAAAACGCGCCTCCTCCTACCACTATTAAAGCAACTGCCGCAATTATTATAATTTTCTTGTCCATGTTTTTTTATTTAATAATATTATAATTTATTTTATTCATAACGCAATGCCTCAATCGGATTAAGTTTGGCGGCGCGCTTGGCAGGATAATATCCAAATATGATTCCAATTCCCGCTGAAACCGCCACTGCCAAAATTATTGACATCAATGAAACGCTCGTCTGGTATAAATTAAAATACTTGATTCCCCAGGATATTATCCAGCCTAAGGCGACGCCAATTATTCCGCCGGTAAAAGTTAAGACAACAGCTTCTGTCAAAAATTGAAATGTAATATCCTTTGCTTTTGCTCCGATGGCTTTTCGAAGCCCAATTTCCCTTGTCCTCTCCGTGACGGTTGTTAGCATCATATTCATAATTCCAATTCCGCCCACTAGCAAGGAAATTCCTGCAATTGCTCCAAGCAAAATTGTCAAAGTTTGGCTGACGCTTGAAATGCTGGACAAAATGTCCGCTTGGTTCTGCACAGTAAAATCAGCCGAGGTGGCGTCGGCAATGTTGTGCCGGGCGAGCAGTAAGCTGGTAACATCATTTTGTGCCGATGTCATCAAATTAGAATCGCTTATTTGCAGATCAATTTCCGATAAATATTTGTTCCCGGAAAAATATCTCTGCGAAACAGTGTATGGAATATAAATTCTGTCGTCTTGATTTTGGAATCCGCTTCCGCCTTTTGCAATAGTGACTCCGACAACCTTGAATTCTATTTTATTTATTTTTATTGCCTGCCCTATTGCATCTGATGCCACAGCATCGGCTCCGAATAAATCAGTGACAACTGCTGGACCGATTACCGCCACTTTGGAATAATCTTCCACATCCTGCGAAGTTATAAAAACCCCTTGGTCGATGTTTAAGTTTCTTACCGCAGGGTAGGTGTCGCCAGTTCCCATCACGGAAGTGTTTGTATTATTTCCCTTGTAAACAACCTGGTATCTTCCGCTTACTTCGGGCGTCATATATTGCACAGAGGAAACTTGGCTGGCAATTGCGTTGGCGTCGGCAATGGTTAAAGACTGCGCTGATCCGCCGGCCGAACGCACGCCTGCTCCAAAAGTTCTTGTGGCTCCAGGCGTAACCATTAATAAGTTAGATCCCGTTGATTCAATGCTGGCTGTAATTGATGAAGTTGCTCCCTGCCCCACAGAAACCATAACAATTACCGAGCTGATTCCAATTACGATGCCCAAAATCGTCAGCCCTGTGCGGGCCTTGTTTGAAAGCAGTGCTAAAAATGTCTCTTCCAGCGTGTCGGATATTTTCATTTTATTTTTTTTTATGGTTTTTTGAATCGCTCAAAATCAGTCCGTCTTTGATGAAAATAATTCTGTCGGCATGCTCGGCAACATCGTGCTCGTGGGTAATTAAAACAATTGTCCTTCCATGTTCCCTGTTTAATTTTTTAAATGTATCTAAAACAATTTCACCGGTTTTTGAATCCAAGTTTCCAGTCGGTTCGTCGGCCAAAATTAGCGTAGGATTATTAACTAGCGCCCTTGCGATTGCAACTCTTTGAATCTGTCCGCCAGATAATTGATTTGATAAATGATCATAATATTCTTCATCCAGCCCTGCCGATTTTAAGGCCGCTTTTGCTTTTTTCTCTCTTTCTCCTTTTTCTACTCCTTCGTAAACAAGCGGCAACGCCACGTTTCGTAATGCGCTTGTTCTGGGTAAAAGATTAAAGGCCTGGAAAACAAAACCGATTTTGTCTTTTCTTATGTCGGCAAGCTCGTCTTCGCTCAAAGTTGAAACGTCCTTGCCGTCCAAAAAATATGTTCCGGATGTAGGCGTATCCAAGGCTCCCAGAATATGCATCAAAGTAGATTTTCCAGAGCCGGATGGTCCCATTATTGCCACAAATTCTCCGTCTTTAATTGTAAAGCTCACTCCAGCCAAAGCTTGAAATTTTACGGTTCCCGACTGATATATTTTTACTATGTCTTTGATTTCAATCATGTGAATTTATGAGCAAGCGAGTAATTTCATGCATCGATTAAAACATGATATATCGGTTGCCTTGGTGTTTTAATCGAGGCGATGCCTTAAAATCCTCCGGGACCTCCGCCGGTCAGACCTTGAGTAGCTTGCCTGGTTGTCCGGCTTGTTGCGGAGCTAGAAGTTGTCACTGCTGTGGTTTTTGTTCCGGAAATTGTCCTGGTGACAACCTGGTCTCCCTCTGATAACCCGCTTTTGATTTGCGTATTTGTGTCATCGGCAGCTCCAATTTCAACCGTTTTTTGCGTTGGAGCTGATATAGAAACAAACCCTTGCACAGCCGTTGAACTGGTCAAATCTTGTTTTTGGCTTAAAACCAAAACGTAACTTGAGCCGTTTTTTGTTTTTACGGCGCTGTTCGGAACTGTTAAAACATTTTGTTGCGTGTCGGTAATAATGTTGGCGCTTGCGCTCATGCCAGGCTTCACCCTGTCATCTTGAGTATCAAAAGTGATTTTTACATTATAGTTCACAACTCCTTGGCTCACGGTTCCAACTGTGTCAATTTCAGTTACTTTTCCAGAAATAGTTAAATCGCTTATCGCGTCAAAAGTTACGCTTACCTTGTTTCCCAGTTTTATTTTGGGAATGTCTGTTTCACTCAGGGAAATTTCCAAAATTTGTTGCTTGGTGATAATTGAGCCCAAAGCGGTTCCCGAGGAAACTGTGTCGCCTATATTGACTGCGGTGTCAGCTGCAGAAATGACGCCGTCTATTTGCGCATATATATAATATTTTGCTAAAGCGTCTTTGGCATCGGCAAGCGCGTTTTTATATTGCTGAATGCTTAAATTTTGCGATTGGGCGCTTACATCTATTTTAGATACTGCTTGCTCTTTTGCCGTTATATCTGTTTTTGCGCTCAAAAGGGCGCTTGTGTCTGTTGAAAGCGATGAAACCGCCGAACTTAAATTTGTGATTTGAGTTGAGGTGGTTGCTGTCTTGATTGGAGTTGTCAGGCTTCCTGAACTAAGCGTATTCTGATATTCTTGCGCAAGATTAAATGCCTGCCTGATCAAATCAAGATAAGCTTCGGTTACAGAGTAAGTGTCGCTGATGCTTTTGTCGATTTGCGAGGGCGAGGAATTTTTTCCAAGAAGCCAGCCCTGTTGCTGTATGGCGCTTAACTTTATCTGCATTTCGTCGTATTTTTTCTTGGCATCGCTGTTCCAGTAGCTCAAGTCCGCCGAATTGCCGGCGTAAAATTTTACAAAATTCAAATAATAATTTATGTCGCTGTCGGCGCCGTTATAACTGCTTTGGTCAAAAAAGCTATTTAGGTTCGCTTTTATTGTTGCCAAATCCTTGAAAGTGTTTGTCAAAGCATTGAGTCCGCTGTCGTAAGAGGCGCTAAGCGCATCGTTTGCCGTGCCTTTGACATCTGTGGTTGACAATTGCGCGTTTGCCAAATCATTCTCGGCGCTTTGGACAGTTTTTTGCGCATTTCGCGAATCGATTTGCGCCAAAAGCGTTCCTGCTTTGACTTCTGTTCCTTTTTGCATATTCAGATATACAAGTTTCCCGGAAACTTCCGGCTTCATATCTATTTGATTTAAAGCCGAAACTTGCCCTGTTCCAGAAACAGAAGAGATTATTGTTCCTTTTTCTGCTGCGGCTAAAACATAGCGTGTTTCTGCGCTTGCGGTAGTTGAGGAATGGTACCACCAATAGCCTCCGGCTAATAGGCACAAAATCACGATTGCGCTTATTTTTTTATGTTTTAAAAATGAATTTTTAGCTTTAACGGCCGCATTTTTTATGGCGTTCATTATGTTTTTAAAAAAAATTAATTAGCAGATGCAGACGATATTGCAGGGACTGAAGAAGGTTTTATATTGCTGGGAGCCTGAGGCATCACCCTGATAAGCTCGGCTTGGATTTGCCCGGCACTTGTAGGATCGCCTACTATCACCACGCTGTCACCTATTTTCAAGTCAGTAATTTTCAAAGTTTTCCTTTGGTAAATTATTTGCGTTTCATCGGCGATGTTTATCACTTTTTCCAGATTATCGCGGTCTTTCACAGTTATGTTTGAAGCGTCTATTTTCAAGATTTGCCCGAAAACCCCGTTTGCATTTGCAAAATTTCCGCCCATCATATCGCCGAAAAACCCGTTTTGGGGTCCGCCGAAATTGCGGTGATATTCGTCAGCCCATTTGAAGCTGAATTCTGCTCTCTTAGTCCCGACAAAAATTCCCAGGCCGAAAACAAAAGCCAGCACAATCAGCCCGGTTATGCTTAGGATTATAATCCTGAATAATTTTGACTCTAAAATGTTTTCTGCCATTTTTTAATTAGCCACTGAGTAGCGGCCTTTAATAATTTTAATATTTTTTGCCAATGATTTTGCAGACTGTAAAAAGGTCAGGATTATTGCTAAGACCAAAGCCAGGCTCAAGGCCGGGAGCGTTTCCAAAAGAATCATGGCAAAACTCTGCCAGTAAGCCATTATTGCTGACGAATCTGAAAATGCCAGGGAGAAAAAGCTTAAGAATCCCGAATGTGAAAAATCAGAAAGAAGCATTTTTAAGCTTGGGATGAACGCCAAAATAGAAATTGCCAAGGTTGTCGAAAATATCATGATCCTCCTAAAAACCAAAACGCGCTCTTCATGATGAATGCGCATGATAATTTTTTCGTATAAACCCTGTGGCGGCTCGATGAAGCTTTTCATATTATTAGTCTTGACACTTTGTTATTTTATATATACGGGCGCTGGACGACTATTGGTGCTTTATGTTTTTTCGCAGGACCAGCAAGGCCCGGCGGTATCTGCTTTTTACGGTGTTTATGGATTCATCAAAAATATCGGCAATTTCCTTGAAGCTCATGCCGTCGTTGTGGCGCATATTTATCAATTTCTGCTCTTTATTGTCCAAACCTTGCATTGCCGCCACCAAGATTTTCTTGTCGCTCAAGTCGCCGATTATGTCGGGAGTTTTTGCCGCAATCGATTCCGTAAGCGTATTTTGGCCTTTTTCATTTTCAAACCTCGAAAAAGGAATCGTTTTTCTCTTGCGCAGATAATCAATGGACGTATTTTTTGCAATCTGGAAAAGCCATGGCTTGAAGTTTTTCTTTTGGTCAAATTTCTTCAGGTTCTTCCAGATTTTCACGAAAACTTCCTGCGAAACGTCTTCAGCCGCCGCCTGGTCGCCCACATTTTTGTAAACAAAGCTGTAAATAGGCTTTAAATACCGGCCCACCAATTCTTCTAGCGATTGCTCGTTGCCTTTCAGGTATTGCTGTATTAAAATTTTATCTTCCAAGGTTTCCAACATAATATGTTTGGAGCGCGTTTTGCGCCCTTTGCGAATGCGAGCCCCTCCCGTTTTTTGTGTCAAATGCCGTTGTTGCGTCTTTTCCGCAATATGGAATTATCGTGTTAGCCCCGCCAGAATGCATTGGTATGAAATTTGTGACGTTATAAACTTTTCCGCTTACAATTACCCAGCAGTCATTTATATTATTGTGAGCTGAAATTTGCGCTGCGGTTATCCCAGAAAAGCTTGCAGATGAACTGGAAACAGCGCTGGAAATGGGCCCGACTGACGAGGTATTGCCATTTATAGTTTTGATAGCAGTCTGCGAGCTAGATTGGCTAGAATTTAAGATTGAATTCACAGTCGCCGGCATATTTTGGTTCTGCAAAACCGCAGCCCCCAAAACCACGACCAAAGTGGTTATGAAAATTGTCAAGGAAATTGTGACTATGTTTTTTACCATGCCGTCTTTGCTTAATAGTAATCATTCTTGATAACTAACTATATGCCTGCTAAAAACCAGTGTCAAGCATTTAGTAAAATTTAAAGTCTTCGGAGTGCATCTTGTTTTGCGCAATCCCTTGTTTTAAGAATTGTTTTTTGATTTCTGACATCATGATGCCGGGCCCGCAAATCAAAATGTCACGGTTTTTTATGTCGCTTGTTTTTTTGCAAATTTCCCCGGCTGTCAAGAATCCGTTTAAATTAGTACGCCACAAAATCAAATTTAGGTTCTTATTCAAAGCCTGGCATTTTTCCAATTCGTTTTTATAAATCAGCGATTCTTCATCCCTGACAGAAAAATACAGGTCAATTTTGTAACCAAAATCCTTTTGCGTGAGCGATTTTAGCATGCTGACAAACGGAGTAATTCCAATTCCGCCCGCCACCCAAACTTGCTTTTTACCGTAGTTTTTAAAATTAAAAGCTCCAAACGGCCCTTCAATTTTGGCTTTGTCGCCCGCTTTCAACTCTTTTATTCTGTTTGTGAAGTCGCCCAGCTCTTTTATGCCAAACTTAAGCGGTTCTCCGGGAGCTGAGCTCATTGAAAACGGGTGTGGTTCGTGCGATAAATTATTGCCGTAAAATTTTAAAAATGCGAATTGTCCCGCTATGAAATTCATTTCTTTGCCAAGCGGTTCCAATTCTATTTCTACTGTTTTGTCCGCCATTTCAACGATATCCTTTACTTTATATTCATAATTTTTTACCAGAATAAATCCTAAAATTGCGCGGTAAAAATACGCGCCTATTGCCAAAATTCCCAGAACAAATAAATAATTTCTAAGCCAGAAATTTGCGGAAATATCAAATCCAATCAGCATTACATGGAAAAATGCGAATATAAAAGCCACTCCCATGAATTTGTGCGTGTATTTCCAAATTTGGTATTTTAGCTTTGTGTAAAATGTTATCACTAATCCGATAATCATCACAAAAAGGCCGTAAATTCCCAAATTCTGCGCAAAATTCTGCCCTGGAAGCAGATAAAGCGCCGCCGCCGAAAAAGAAATGGACAGATAATTTATTGCTAAAAGCAACGGATGGAATAAAAGCAAACAAAAAGATATTGCTCCAAGATTGTGGTGCGAGACATAAGCTTCGTTAATTCCATTGAAAAACTTTTCAAAAAATTTCAGCCGAGCCGACAAAATCATCACCAAAGAAAACATTGCCATTCCAACCAGTCCAAAAATATCGCCCAAAGCTCTTATTCCAGAATTCAGGGGTAATCCAAAAGCCCATATTATTACGGGCAACGCCGATAATATGGGCAAAAGCCACCATCCTGAATTTTTTAGAAATTTATTCTGTGTCATTTAAACAATATACATTTCCTGGCCATAATTTCCCAGGCCAATGAATTCCGCCTCGCCTTTTAGGATTTTTTCGAATGGCCGGCAGGCAAAACAACCTTTTGCTCCGCTGTGGCAGGCAAATTCGTTATTTTCTCTTGCAAATTTTATTTTTCTGGCAATTTCAAGCACAGTTGCGCGGGATTTTTCCGGGTCAGGCAAAGTTTTTTCCACAAATCCGTTTTCCAGGTCCAAATACCAATACGCAGCTCCCGAAACTTTGCGTTTCTGCAGATTATTCAAAAGCAGCATATAAATTGGCAATTGCAAAGAATCATCCTTTTCCATATTTTTGCCGGTCTTAAAATCAATCACGCGGATGCTATCGTTTTCCTCAATGTATTCTAGCCAGTCAATTTTTCCGTTCAAAATAATATTTTCTTCTTCAGACAAAAAGAAATTCGGCGGCATATTGTTGTGCGTAGGCGGAAGCTTTACCGTTTTTTTGGCCAAAGGCCCGGGATTTTTTTCAACATTCAAAATCATGTTTAATCCCCTGGCTTTGGCTTGGTTTTCTTCTTCGACGCTTTTAAATCCGCCCAATTTTCCAGCGACTTTCCCCCAATTTTCTTCAAAAGATTCTTCCAAGGGCTTTAAAAATCTTTCTTCGGCCTTGTATTTTGAAAGCCCTTCCAAAGTTTCGTGCACCGCAATTCCCAAAGAAAGCGCGGGAGCGGTAATATTTATTTTCTTGCCTTCGGCCGTTTTATAAATATTTTTCAAATAATAAGCCCGCGGACACTTCAAAAAGTCCGCAATCGAAGAATGTGAAACCCAAACCGCGCTGAATTTATCTTGTGCCATTTTTCATTAAAAAAGGATTAATTATTTTCTTTGACTAATCTTATTCTTGGCTCGCCGTCGCCGAAATAATTTTCGATTCTTTCTTTTATTTTGAAGCCGAAAGAGGTGTAAATTTTTATTGCTGGCGCATTTTCGGGATGGGTTACCAGCTCTATTCTCTTTGCATCTTTAAGTTCATCTAAAATCATTTTCATTGCTTGGCGGCCAATTCCTTGCTTTTGATATTGAGGCTCAATCACCAATCCTGTTACATGAAACGAGCCGTCTGGCATTTTTTCGTAAGATGTGTCCCCCACAACCGCATTATCTTTTAAAATCAAATATATGGTAACATTTTCATTTGATAACTCACTAAGCCATTCTTTTTCAGTTGTCATTGCCGAAAAAGTTTTCAGCCCAGTCGATTTATTTTCGATGGCTAGTAACGCAGGAATATCTTTAATTTCAGCCTTTTTAATTATTATGTCTGTCATTTATTACTTTATTAATGCTCCGGGTGGGACTTCTTTGTCGGGGTGTAATAATACTGGGCCAGACTCATTGCTTGGGCAAAGAATCATCCCCTGGCTCTCTAAGCCCTTCAGGTTGCGAGGAGCCAAATTGTAGGCAAAAGGGCATTCTTTGCCAATAAGCGCCTCTGGGGCATAAAATTGGGCTATCCCGGCAATAATTTGGCGCCTTATAGGTTTTTCTTCGGTTTTGGGAGCTTCGCTTCCCTCTTCTGCTGGCAAAGTAATAGTTTCAAATCCAAAATCTACTTCCAATTTCATGAGCTTATCCGAACCCTCTACTTTTTCCGCCGCCAAAATTTTTCCCATTCTAATTTCCAATTTTTTAAAATCTTCAAATGATATTATATCCATAAAAATTATTATTTAATTCCCTCATATCCGACTAATTTGGTCGGTTATGCTTTTTATTTATTTTCGTTTTCTAAATCCATTTCGATAAATTTAGTGCCTTCGCTGAATGTCCAGGAAACGGTTGGTGGTGGAGAATCTACCATTTTAAATCCCTGCTTGATATCAAACTCGTGGGCTTTTACATTTTTCGGCATGGTTGCTCCGAAAATTTTCTTATATCCATTTTCTTTGGCAAATTTAATGCGCTCGGCCATAAGTTCGCTTCCAATTCCCTTCCCTCTCAAATCTTTTTTTATATACAATCTGCTAAGGTAGCCAATTTCATTCCCGTAATTTCTTAATCCGGCAGTTCCGGCAATTTCATTATTATCTCCAAGTGCCAGCCAAAAATTGTTTTTTTCGTCACCTTGAAAGTATTTTGGAATATCTCGAACATCGTACGCGCCAGTTATTTCAGGAAACTCTTTTTCCATCTCCTCAAAAAATTTTGTAACTTTTTCTTTATATTCATTAGTATATGTGGAAATTTTGCATAAAAACTTTTCTTTTTCAGTCATTGGCTCATTGTCGCCTAAATTTTCTGATTTCTGCTCTGGATTTTTCATATTATTTGTTGATTTTTATCAGGTTAACATGTGTTAACCTGCAGTTTTTTGCCACGTGGCTAAAATCTGTATATTGTCGCACAATAAGATTCGTGACTAATCCCAGCCAAATTCGCTGTAGAATATTTTATTTTTGATGCAATTAATGGCTTGCTTGATGCAGGGAATTGTATTTTCAGGAATGTTATCAAAACTAAACCAGGACAAATCGTCGCACTTATCTTTTTCTTTAATCTCAATTTCTCCGCTCCAATCTTTTGCAGAAATAAAAATATCAATTCTTTCATTGCCTTTCCCGCCATTTCTATGCATGACATGGCAAACTTTCAAATCTTCTGATTTTAAGATTATTCCAGCTTCTTCTTTCGCTTCGCGGATTATGCAATGGATAAATGTTTCTCCTTCGTCAACGTGGCCTGCAACAATGCTGTAATTTCCATCTTCATATCCAGTATTAAAACGGCGTAACATCAATATTTTATCGTCTTCTATTAAAACTAAGTAAGATGCCGGAACAATTTTATGTCTTTCTTTTGCCATACCTATATGCTCTTTAAATATTTAATTTCGTCAACTAATAATCTGCTTTCAGCTTCATTATTGGCACCAGCTTCCAAAACTAATGGCACATCTGCGATATCAACTGATTTTAGAGATTTTCTAATTCCTGGACTGTCGTATTTGCATATAAAATCATGCTGTGCTGGATTTTTATTTTGCCAGGACATATGAATTTCAGCCAATTTTCTCTTGAATTTTTCTAAGTAAACTGGAACATCCTCGCCGTTTATGGAAAGCGCATGGGCTAAGTCAAAAGTGAACATAAGCTTTGGATTGCGGCTTAAAATTTCCTGAATTTTTTCCGGACTGTTAGCAATGGTTTTTCGGTAATCTCCATTTTCGAGCGAAGCCGTAAAATCGTATTTTGTAATTTCACTGATATCTTCAACTTCATCTTTATGGAAAACAACATTTCGGGCTCCCACCTGTTTATATAGTTTTTCTATCAGTTTTAGAACTTCCCTGCTCCTTTGGTTGTCTCCATAAACGATATCGAACATTGGTGCGTGTATTGAAACGAATTTCAGGCTTTTTATATACTCCAAATTTTCAGGCGTAATCGCAAAATTAAAAAGATATTCAGGATACGCAAAAGACAACTCAATGCCGTCGGGCGAAAAACCTTTTATTATTTTAATCAATTCATTTCTATCGTCTGAAAGGCGATATATGCAACCCGTTGATATGCAAATTGGATTCATCATATTTTTATTTAGCTTTGAAATTTACCTGGTGGGCGGGAATTCCTTGGGCTAGGCCGTAATTTTTGGCTTCGGTGTATTCTTTTTGGCTTTTGCGGCCTATGCGGAAAATTTTGTTGCGGAAAATTATGAAGTGCAGGTCGTCATTTTTAAAGTCGGCATACCAGCTGTGGGCAGATTCCAGGCATTGGCTTAATTCTGAGGCAACCTTTGCCGCTCTTTCCGGGCTGATTTCAACCGTGTAAAGCGTCCACTTGTTGGCTTTATCAACCTTAGTTTCCAAAATTTTCACTTTCTCCAAAACGTCCTGATTCGCAAGGCTTTCTTTTATAATTACGCCGATAAAATTTGATGACATGAATTTATGAGCAAGCGAGTAAATTCATGCATCGATTGAAACATGATATATCCGATTGCCTTATTGTTTTAATCGAGGCGATGCCTTGATTTAATTATCGCTGAGCGAAGTCGCAGATGTCTTTGAAGTCGCAGTACTGGCATTGCCAGCCTGGCGTGGCTTCAAATTCGCTGTTTTTTATTCTTTCTATTTCCTTGATTATTTTTTCTTTTTGGTCGGACAATTCCTGATCAGAACCCAGGAAAGATGCCATCTTGCCGTCGTCCAAATAATAATAGTAGAGCTGCTTTGGATTTAAATGCAAAACTTCTTTTGCGGCAATTTGGTAAATTAAAAGCTGTTCTTTCGCGTCCAAATCCAGCTTGTCTTTCGATTGTCCGGTCTTATAGTCTACAATGACAATGCCGTCTTTTTCCTCGTCAATGCGGTCTATTACCCCAAAAAGCGTATGCTCGCTAATTTTCAGGTTAAAAGGCAGTTCCAAAGCAGGATTCCCGCCAATTTTCAGAATTTTCGGCTGGGCTTTTTCAAATTTCGCATAAAAATCGGCTAAAATTTCTTTCCCTTTTTTGAAATATTCTTCTTTTTGCTTTTTTGATTCGTACCACTCGTTTATCCAATTTTCTTCGTAAAGTTTTTCCAGTTTTTTCAATCCCCCTTCTGGCGATTTTAGGAATTCGTGCAAAGTCCCGTGCATTGTTTTTCCAAACGAAAAAACTGCTTTGCCACGGGTTGGAATTTTTAAGATAAATCCGAATTTGTATTGCAAAGGGCATTTCTCAAAAGCTGCCAGCTGGGAATAAGAAAAATGCGCAGGCAAATACTGGGGCGCAATTTTGGCGCGGGAAATATCGTTGCGCGGAGCGGGCGAACCAAATTTTTCTCCTTTTTTCGGCAAATTTTGCTCGGCATCTGCTTTATACCCCATTTCAGCTAAAAATCTTGATAATTTTTTCATGCGCTGGCCTCCATAATCGTCCGCCGACGTAAAATATAGCCCTTTCTTGGCCCGCGTCATGGCAACATAGCATAATCTGCGTTCTTCCTGCAAATGCACGTCTCCCGTCGGTTTCATGTCTTTTATAAGCTCGTCTGGCAGTTCAATGGGGTCTTTTCTTTGATCTGTCGGAAAACGGCGGTCTACCATGCTCACCACAAAAACATATTTGAATTCCAAGCCTTTGGCGCCGTGGATGGTCATTACTCTTATTATTTCCGGGCCTTTTTCCGGGTCAAACTCCAGCTTTCCTTCTTCGCCAGATTCCAATTCCATATTCAGCTCTTCCATAAAATTCTTCAAAGTCGGCTCCACATTTGCGTCTTCAAAAGCTTTCACTTTTTTGTAAAATTGGTTGAGCAAATCTATCTTTTCCTCTTCATTTTTATTTACAAGATATTTTAAGTATCCCGAATCTTCAAAAAATGCCACAAAAATTTCTGAAACCGATTTTTCCCTGGCAATTTGGCTGTGAGTTTTTATTATTCCCAAAAGAAATGCGACTTTTTCATGGGTTTTTGCGGAAATTCCCGAAACCAAAGCCAATTCCTGCAAAGCTTCAAAAAGAGAAATTGTTTTTTTTCTGCAATATTGCGTGATGGCGGCGATGTCTTGGTCTGAAATTTCCAAAAATGGCAAATTCAAAATCCGATAAACGGCTGTGCCTTCATGGTAATTGTCTAAAAGCTTAAAGTAAGAAATTAAATCCAAAATTATAGGCTTTGAGTAAAGCCCTCGCGAAGCCAAAAACTGGTAAGGCAAGTTTGCCCTTTCTAAAGCCCTGGCGAAAGGGATGGCCGAATCGTTTGCCCGCACCAAAATGGCAAAATCGTTGTAAGTGGATTCTTGGTCGGATTTTAAGAGTTCGAGAATTTTTTTTATGACCTCGCCGACTTCCTGGTCCAAATTTTTGGCGTGGATATGCTGTATGATTCCCTGCTCTTTCTTGTCGGCCACCAGTTTTTTATTTATTTTTGTCTGGAATTCCAATCTGTCAGGATTATTTTGTTTTATGAAGTTATATGACTGGTCTAAAATATTTTGGGCAGACCTGTAGTTATTTATCAGAGAAACTTGCTTTGCTCCTGGAAAATCCTTGGAAAATTGCAAAATATTTGAAAAGCTCGCTCCCCTCCAGCGGTAAATTGCTTGGTCGTCGTCGGCGCAAACGCACAAATTATTTGCGGGTTCAGCTAAAAGCTTTATCAATTCGTACTGCGACCAGTTCGTGTCCTGGAATTCGTCCACTAAAACGTATTTGAACTTTTCACGGTACTTTTTCAAAATCAGCGGGCGCTTTTTAAAGAGTTTCAAGCAATAATTTATCAAGTCGCCAAAATCCAAGCATCCGTTTTCCAGCAAAATTTGCTGATATGCTTGGTAAACATTTGCCACTTCTTTTATGCGGTCAATTTCTTCCTGTTCTGCGACGATGCCAGAATCTTTCAGCTTATTTGCGTATTCTAAATAGTTTTCAGGATAAATCTCCTGGTCTTTGCAGTGGGAAAAATGCGAAATCAAAGCCTGTATGAATTTTGTGGGATTTCCCAGCGCTTTGTAATAGTCCAAGCCGAATTTGTCCAAATTTTGCCTGGCCAGAAGCCATCCGGCAGTATTGTCTAAAATTTTAAAATCCGGGGCTAAGCCGATGTCTAAAGCGTTTTCGCGCAAAACTTTTTCGCAGAAAGCATGGAAAGTTGAAATCCATAAATCCAAATATCCTATTTCCAAAAGCTTGTCCACTCTTTCTTCCATTTCAAAAGCCGCTTTTTCAGTAAAAGTAAGAGCCAGGATTTCTTCGGGCTTGGCCAAGCCTTTTTCAATCAAATTCACAATGCGTTGGGTAATGACAGTAGTTTTGCCCGTTCCCGCTCCCGCCACAATCAAAAGCGGTCCTTTGTCGTGCAGCACCGCCTCTTTCTGCTCTTTATTTAATTTTAATAAATTAACTGGCATAGTTAATATATTCTACTCTTTTCCATTTCATTTTTCAATTTTTTGCAAAAAAAAGAAGCTGGAAGAAAATCCCAGCTTTTAGGCCGTTTGGCTCATTTTAAATTTTGAACAGTAGTTGTGTCGTGCGGTTTAAGGTTACCGCTGGCTCCGCCCGTTTTGGTAGCCTTTATCGTAAGCCTCGTTTCTGGCTTCGAACTCCTTGACGGTCTCTTCGGAGTGTAGAATGATGGTGCTGATGCCGATCGGAGTCGGCTGATGGTATTCGCCCTTGGCGGCGTCTTTCTCTCCATCATTATGGTGCTGAGTCAATTCGTGTCCGTCCACCACTTTTATCACCTCCTTTCTGATGAAAAATAAAGGATAAGATATACCTTAAGCTTTTTGCTGAGCCTTGATGCACGCGTGTCCGCCTTTATAGGCAGTATTCCGCTCTGCAAACTCCGCTAATATTGTTTGTGGATATTTTTTTCTGTCGCGGGTATTGATTGGAGTTGGTAGACGATGTTCTCCGGCTATGGCGTCCTTCATGCCATCGCTGAAGTGTTGGATTAATTCCTCTCGGCTAACCATTGTTCCGACCCTCCCTCGGTTCATTTATCAAGGAGCAACCCTGATATAATTATAATAACTCTATTTTATAATTTTGTCAAAGATATAAATAAAAATCGCCGCATTGGTTTATAGGTTTTTTAATTGAACACTGCGGAAATTTTTTTGATTTTATTAAATTTTTGCTTTTAGCCAGTCGGAGAATTTGTAAATTCGGCCGGTAAAATACAGCCATGACATGAAAAATATTAGAAGCAATGGCAGGAAAAACGAATCTGTCAAGAAATAATTTGTTTGACCAGTGGAAATAGTGGAAGGCGCAATATATTCGTCAGACTGGCCGTAAACTGCTGATTTGGTCACTATTATAGAAGCTGAAGCCGTTTGCGTGCCCATTTCATTGCTGGTAACTGTTGCTGAATTTGCCAAAACGTTTGCGCCGTAGCTGAAGTTTATCGCGTCGGCAACTCTTGCCTGATAAGATATTACTGTCGGCTGGTTTGCATATATTGTGCCAATATTTACTCCAGAACTTATGTTTCCATTATAATTTGAAGATGTATTTATTGTCAGATTCCCTAAATAAATCAAATTTTGCGGCAGGGATTCGCGCACTATTACATTATGGATATCATGTCCGCTTGGCTGCATAGTAATAGCAAAACTCAAAATGTCGCCGGGATTTGCTGAAATGGAATTCTGCCAAGATAAATTTCCGGAAGTCAGGTTTATCGCCTGCTTTGAAAAATTCAAAGTCCCATTTCCATAATTATAATAGCTTCCTGATCCTGAGCTATAAAATGTCATATCCTGGCCATAAACAGTGCCAAAACTGCCTTGCGCAACTGCTCTGAAATGAATTGTGGAATTATAATTTATAGTTGGAACAACCTGGCTGAAAGCTCCAGCATAATTCAGCGATTGTTTGGCAGTTGTGTTGTTATAGTTTGTGTCAGTTCCATATTGGAACCAAACATAAGTGTTATAAGAATTGTTGTTCCCGTTTCCAGACAAATATCCGTTTAGAGTCGCCTGGTTGCTGGAAATATTTGTGGCGCTGCTTGTTTGTACAGAATAGCCGCCATAATTAGTATATTGCGCAAAAGCCGGTCCAGCCCAAAAAGGGAGAAACAAAACCGCCGTCAATAAAACTATTTTATAATATATTTTCATACTTTTTATTTTTATTATATAT
>CAIMDW010000043.1 GCA_903839895.1 Candidatus Staskawiczbacteria bacterium | reverse complement strand
TATCCATTCCATCATAAGCTAATATCGGTTTTTTCTTTTTTAATTCAATTTCTTTTTTCATAGTTTTATATTATTTAACCACATTTTGACTATTTTCTCAAATTTTTATCTGGACGAGTTACCAACTGATGGGGTCTGGACTCCTTAGCGCCATTGCGTCATTCCTTAAGATAGAAAAGGTCGAACAAATTATTAACCAAATAACAAAACTATGCAACAAACAACAACGCAATTTAACGGCCACCAATCACCCGCTCCAATCTTAGCTCCTATTAAATACTGCCTTTATGCTCGCAAAAGCACCGAATCCGAGGAACGGCAGATCCTCAGCATCGACAGCCAGATTAAGGAAATGCTGACTATCGCACAACGGGAAAATTTAAACATTGTCGAAATCAAACGCGAATCGCATTCCTCAAAAGAAGTCGGCCAAAGGCCTATCTTCAACCAGATGATTTCTGAAATCCGGGAAGGGAAATACAACGCAATTTTGACATGGGCGCCAGACAGACTTTCTAGGAATGCCGGCGATTTGGGATCGGTGGTAGATTTAATGGATCAAAAACTACTAACTGAAATACGGACTCACGGACAAATATTCACCAATAATCCGAACGAGAAATTCCTGTTGATGATTCTCGGAAGTCAGGCTAAACTGGAAAATGACAATAAGGCAGTCAACGTAAAACGTGGACTAAGAACCCGCTGCGAAATGGGCTGGAGGCCGGGCGTAGCTCCGACTGGCTACCTGAATGAAAAATATGTAGACAAAAAATGCCAATGCAGATTGGATCCCAAAAGGGCCCCCTTTATCAAACAAATGTTTGAAAAAGTCGGAAACGAACAGTGGTCCGGCAGAAAAACATATATGTGGCTACGGGATATAGGATTCAAAACCAAAACCGGCAAACCCTTAAATCTCGGCAACGTTTACCTGCTCCTAAGAAATACATTTTACTACGGCGAATTCGAATATCCTGTCGGAAGCGGTAATTGGTATCAGGGGAAACATACTCCAATAATTTCAAAAGAATTATTTGATAAGGTACAAGAATCGCTAAACGAAAACTTCATACCAAAAACCGAATCAAAGGAATTTGCCTTCACTAAATTAATTAAATGCGGGTACTGCGGCTCTGGTATATGTGCTGATGAAAAATTCAAGAAGCTCAAAGATGGCGGAGTCAATCGCCACGTCTATTATTTCTGCAGCAAAGGAAGAAATACAGACTGCAAAAATCCCGCTATAAATGAACCTGATTTGATAGATGAGCTAGTCAACCTTATGGATAGGATCGACATAGACGAGCTCGGAGTAAAAAATACAATCGAAAAAGAGCTAGCGAGGTTCAATAAATTTAGAGTCGGGGTACTAGGCCACAAAAAAGAAAATAACGAACCAGATATCGACTTGCGGAATTACACCAAGTACCTGCTAAAAGAAGGAACGCTAATCGAAAAACGCGAGCTTCTATCTTTTCTGAAAAGCAAACTCTTACTAAAAGACAAAAAAATCACTCTTGAGTAGCCGCAGAAACGAAAAAACCACTGCAAAATTACAGTGGTTTTTTCGTGCTAAATCAGCCATGCGTCTCAGTAGGCTGACTTAGCATAGGTTGGCAGGGGCGCTGGGAATCGAACCCAGACCAAAGGTTTTGGAGACCTCTATGATACCATTTCACCACGCCCCTGTATTTTACAAATATATCACAAATAATGTATATTTTCAACAAAAAAATCGAGACTGCCTCGATTCAACCAGATATAAGATATCCTGAATTCTACGGAGTGGCCGGCTCGATATCCTGCGCAGGAACGCTTAATTTATTCATAACTTGCTGATAAGAATTCAAATCAAATTTTAAGATTGGCGAAGTGACTTGAGGCGCCTGGGATTCGGCTAAAAAGACGTACTTATAATAAATTGCGGCTCCCAACGCCAGTTCAATCAAAACCAAAATTAAAATAATCGAAAATGCATGCAAACCGGCGGCCCACAGCGTTTTTTTTATCTTAAGCGAAATTATTTTTTGAAAATCTTCAAAACTCATTTTGTAAAAACTTTTAACGTGAATGAAGCATCGACTGTTTTGGATGCGGCTTTTGAACTCGTATTAGGCGTGGGCTGGATGCTCAAATTTTCCACTTCAAGCAGATATAAACCGCTTTCTATTGTTTTTATAAAGTTAAAGACGTCGTAAAAATATCCGGTTCCTGAAAATTGTAAAATTGCGAAATTCTGCCCGGCAAGTTGAGGAGCCGAAGGCAAAGAAATTTGAGATGTCATATCGGAATCTGCCGCCGAATTTTCCAAAAATTTTATAAAATCCACCGGGTTATCCATGTCCACAAACATTGAGCTTATCTTTTCTAAATTAGGCTTATAGTCCTGGTATTTTTCCTTGAATTTCTGAGTTTCTACAGACTGAGCGTCCAGCGCCACTATGCTATTTTTAGTTGCAACTAAGTTATTCGAATCCTGCTGTATGCTGCCAAATAAAAACCAAATCGTACCCAGCAACGCCAAGGCAAAAATCATGAAAGTCAGCGGAGTTTTATATGATTTATTCGTTTTCATTTATTTGGAAAGTTAAGGAAAAATTAGCATTTTTCGGACTTATCCAGCTTTCTGCGGAAAACTTCGGATCAGATATTTTCTTTTCATTTTCAATATTCTGCTTAAAAATCAGCAAATTATCCCTGGTATCGCTAGCGCCAGCCACACTCATTTGTATTTTTCCAGATGGAAGCCGATCAACCGAAAAATTAAGCATTTTAACGCCGTCCGGCTTTTCTACATTTGTGATAATTTCTACGGCACTGCTGAAATAAATTTCTTTTTTATAAAATGAAGCCAGCCGGGCCAGGTTCGCATTGTACGATTTTGTTAAGCCGCTGAGAATTTCCCCATCTTTATTCTGATTCTGCTGTTCTGCTTGCTGTAAAAGGCTTATTTGATAATCAGCTTCAGACATTATGTAAAATTTTATTGAAAGCAAAATTAAAATCATGCAAATCAGGGAAATTAAAACTGCCAGCCCGATTACAATGGACATTTTTTCTTTTTTCTGCAAAATCAGCCTATTTTTTTCTTCAAATGGAAGGAGGTTTATCATTTTATTCAAAGTTATCTATTGGCCTTAACGCCAGCCCGATTGCCGTAACAAATGAAATTTGCCCGCTTTTTATTTTAGACTTCGGTTTTTTTGACAAGAAATTGGCTAAGGGATTGGCAATTTCAACAGGACAGTCCAATTTTTTGGAAAGGAATTCCGCCAAGCCTTTCAGTTCTGCTCCTCCTCCGCAAAGCAATATTTTTTCTGTCTTGCCATCTGGAAGAAGATATTCGTAAGAAGAATGATCGCGGTAAAAAGTCATATATTTTTTAATTTGCGTTGCCAAATCTTCAAGAATCGGAGCTAAAACTTCAGCCACCCTATCAGCTTGGGCGTTTTTTTTGTCAGCTGCTCCGTATTCAATTTTCAGCTTCTCTGCCTGTGACATGCTTACGCTTAAAGATTTTGAGATCGTTTCGGTCAGAAGCTGAGAAGAAATAGATATGGATGAAGTAAAACGAATCGATTTTCCTGAAAAAACTATAAAATCAGTATTATTTTCACCAAAATCCAGCAAAATCATCATAGAAGAATTGGCTTCTTTTTTTATCAAAGCTCTGGAAATTGCCTGCGATTCGGCTTCAAAAATAAATGGGATAAGCCCCGCTTTTTTAAAACAAGAGACATACGCGTCAACAATTTTTTTAGGAGTGGCGACAATCAGGACTTCAGAATTATTCAAATAATCTTTTACAGGAGAAATAACTTCAAAATCCAAGTAAACATCGCTTATGGACATCGGAATATAATTTTCTGCCTCCAAGGGAACTGCTGTTTTCAGCTCTTCTGGCGTCATCTTTGGCATTTGAATCACCTGCAAAAATGATTTTTCTTCCGGCAAAGAAGCCACGACATATTTTGTGCTTATTTTTCTGCCTTTTGCAGTCGCACAGCATGTCCTGATAATTTTCGCCAACTCATCCTCATTTTTTATGACTCCGTCTTCCACAAGGCCCGGCGGAAGCTTTTCTTCATTATAAGAAACCAAAGAAAAACCGCTGCTCTTTTTTTTGAGCTTCACTATTTTCAGCGACCTGTCATTTAAATCCAACCCGAACGCTTCTTCTTTTAACGGCCAAATCTCAAGCATTGGTATTTATTTTATTTTACCATTTTTTCTTCTTGCAACAAAAAGCCAAATTATCCCCAGAATTATCAAGGCCCCAGTTACCCACCAAAAATCATTATTAGAGATTATTTTTAGAGCAGTCTTTTGTACTGTAGTTCCCTCTTCTTGCGAAGAAAAATTATGGGTTTGATTTATTACCGGCTGATGCTGGCGTATTCCTGTATCGCTATGGAAATTCGAAGGTGGCTGCAAAGTTTTAGGAAATGGCATATTGTCGACTCGTATGGCAAAAATTTCTGTTTTCATAATATTAATTACTGGTCCAGCTTAGCATCTGGTATCCAGAAGTTGATAATGGAAAATTTGGCGGCGGCGAATATAAAAGATTGCTGTCGTAAGTGTAATAAGAATTGGCGTAGCCTGAAATCACATTATCATTTATGCCGTCGGTCCAAACAAAATTATCAAACCACCAGCCATATTCTATTATTGCCCCATAAATGCTGATATTATTTTTTATGTTGCTGTCATAATCGTAAAATTCAAAGCTGGAGTTCTGCGAAATTACAGCGGCGTCAATTTCGAGGCTGTCGGGCGCATGATACGTAGGCACAACATCTTTTTGGCCGATTATTCCCAAAACGCAGCTGCCGTCTTTTGCTTTGTAAATAATATTATTTGGAATATAAATCTTGGGAGCTGTAGCCGAGTTATACGGCAAGGTGGCTGCGGCAACTGTAACTCTGCCAGCCACTGTTCCCTCCACCCAAAGAGTGTCCTCAATATAAATCGTGCCATTTGAAGGTATTGCAACCGTATATTGCAAATCCCTATGGTTATAGTCTGTATTTTGGTTTTCTGTAATCCAGTTCATATTTACATCCCAAGTTCCGCCCGAAGGATTATTTTTTAAGCTAGTGACTTTATAAATACTGACTGTTCCATCAGAATTAAAAACCAAAGAATAGCCTGAAGTATTCGAAGGCGGCAAATAAATTCCTCCTGATTGAGCCAAGCTTTTCAAAGTTGCCAAATTTGAAGTAAAAGCCGAAAAATCAACAGCGGGCACGGGATACTGCCAAAACTGGGAATTTCCCGAGCCCCAAACTCCAGGCTCTGTAGATTGCGGGCATTTCTGCCAGTCGGGGCAAGTGTAAGTCGTTTTTGCAGAATAAACAGGCGCATTTCCTTGCACATCAAACCGCACTCCGCTGTTTGATTGAACCTGCCCAGAAAAAATCTGCGGAGAAAAATAAATCCAAACTGGCGCGTTGTTTAAAATGGAATATTTTGCCAAAGATGGAATTCCATAGCGCACCGTAATCGTGCGCGTAAGTCCAGGATTTGAATTCGTCCAGCCAGTTGATTTTATTGTGACTACAGTAGAACCGATAGCCGGTGAAATAATAGTCAGACTGAATTTCCCGATTGCCTGTTGAGTATCGTAGTCTGTATAATTATGCAAATATGGCCCGGCATTCGAAGTGCCGTCCTTATAATCGTTTGGAAAATGCGCCAAGTGCCACTGATAATAATTTATGCCGGCCTCCGCAATTTGCAAAGCCTGCTCTTTTTGTATGGCCAATCTCATTACCTGCAACTTTCCCGTAAAAACCATCACAACAGGAAACATCACCATTATGAAAATGGCTATGGCAATAATCAAGTAAATCATCAGTGACCCTTTTTCTTTTGATTGCATTTAATTTCCCAAATTATCTTTTAGCGATCTTAATGCGGCCCCGGCTGTCACAGAAAACGAGCTTGCGTCATTTTTTGTAATATTATTTTTTACCTGCAAATTCATTTTTATGTATCTTATTTGGCTTATGTTTACAGGTTGCGCCAGCGGATTTCCGGAGCCCGAATAATTCCCGTCGTAATAAGAAAATAAAGTTGCGCTGCCTGTAGCAACCCCAGCGGCAACAGTTATGACTTTCTCATTGGTTAAATTATAGCTCAAAGGGTTTCCCGAAGGCTGGACGATTCCTTTATACAAAGTGCTTCCTGAAATATAATACCTGATCCGGTTCACCGTTGAATTGCTTATGCCTAAATTCGTAAAGAAAATAATTTCAGAATTCCCCGCTTCGGCCAATGGATAAGACCCGTCAGATCCAATCACGGAATTTCTTATTTCGTTTGTGAAAGTGGAAAGCACCGATCTTGCCTGGTCTATATTGCTCATTGAGATCAATTCTTGATTAGAATTCACAAAAATATCATTAAGCATCGCTGAAACCAAAAATATCAAGATCGTAAAAATAGCGATTGTAATTACGACTTCTATTAAAGTGAAACCTTTTTGGCTTTGCATTTTAATGGCTTAATAAAACCTGCAATGTGTTATAACCGTCAACGCTTAATGGGCTTAATATTTGAGTTTGGTATCCTGGCATAGAAACTGTAACACCGTATCCAGAATCTTTTTCCAGTCCTGGAAACATGGCTTGTCCGGGAGCTGAACATCCTGAAACATAATTTAGATTCACGCTGGTAAGAACCGGAGTTTTTGCGTTGTCGCCGGTAGAAAGAAAAACTTTATAGCGCATATACCTTTTATTGTCTGAATTATTTATTGTTGTCCCTGAAACATCATAATAAGTATTTGCAGTTCCATTTGGCCCCGAATAATTCCAAGTTGCGTTGTCATTGTTTGCCGCAATTTGGAATTTAAGCTGACATGCAGGATCTTGCGAAGTCGGCTGCCAATTTATTGTGGTATAAGTTGTGGCGTTTGTTCCAGTATCAAGGGTGGAAGATTCCAGCCAGCCAGAAGAAATATAATCGCTTCCATTTTTCGCCAGCCTCAAACCGGAAGGAATTTCATTTTCACTGACGCCTTGCTGAGCGGAATTTTCTGCCCAATCGCTTTGGCTCCAAATAGACCCGCCGGTATATTTTGTTGAAGTATTGCCATTGTAAATCAAATCTGCTTTAGCTCCCTTGATCGGATTTCCGGTGGCTGAATCTTTAACAATTACCAGCAAGCTATTTGCAGTCACAGGCCCCAGCATTAAAGTGAAATTTTGCGTTGTGCCAGGCAAAATATTCGTCTGCTGGACCGGCGAAGAACCATAAATCATATAAGTATTTCCCAAAAACTGCGGAGTATAATTATCCCATTCAATATTATCCAGCAAAATTTGCCCGGAAGAATCAGACGAATATATATTGCTGAACTTATAAATATTCGGCGTTCCGATAAGTTTTGCGCCATGAACCTGCATGCCGATTCCAGCCAGAATTTCGCACTTTTCATCCAAGGTTTGGAAATCCAAATTGCTCAGCTGGTCAATCGCAAAGCTAACTTGGGTGACTTGCCCCTGCAAGATTGTGGAGTCCGGCTTAGTGGGATTTGGATTTGAAACAGAAACAGGATAGGTCTGGTCGGAAGAATAATTTGATTTTGCGACAGCAATATGATAGCTATTGGCGCTGGCTTTCAATCCTACTTCCATCCAATTTCCCGAAGCATCAGACAGCCTCGTCACATCAATATTCGGAGTCACAGACGCGTTTGTAATATGGATTACAGCTCCTGGCACGGGCTGGCCGACTGCATTTATTACGTTTATATACAATGCTCCCCCGCTTGCCATGCCCTCCAGGCCTTTTGGCGCCACACTTGTCAAAAAGCTGTTTTTCGCGCCGGTTTTTGCATTTTTCACATAGAGCTTTATCTGCTTATAATCGTTAGGAGCAGAATCTGTGCCCGCCAAAATTGTCCCGTCAGCGGAATCGTCTACATAACTGATCGCATAATAAATCTGGTAATCAATTCCATTTACAGTTAAATTTATGGCATTCGGCAAATCTGGCAAACTACCGCTTGGATTTCCTTCCAAAGTTCCCACTTGCGAATACGGAATATTCCTTACAATTTCCAAATATTGGTCAGCCAAGGAAGAAATTGTCGTTTTTTCACGGTAATATGTAATTCCATTTATTATGGAAGTAAAAAGTCCGTAAACGCTCACGCTCAATACGGCAAAAATTCCTACGCAAACAACAACCTCGATCAGAGTGACGCCTTTTTGAAAATTATTTTTCATTAAATGCTCCCTAAAACTGAATACATCGGACCCATTATCGAAACAGCAAAAATTCCCACGACCGATCCGATTATCAAAATCAAGACCGGTTCGATTATCACAGATAAATTATCAGCGGCATTGGTGACTTCTTCTTCATAAAATTCGGCCAGCTTTTTTAAAATCATAGCAGTTTTGCCGGTTTCTTCCCCTATTTCCACCATTTCCAAAGCTCCGTAAGGAAAAATATCTTTTGCAGGCTCTAAAGCCTTAAACAACTTTTCTCCTTTTTCAATTTTTTTTCCGGCCTCTAAAAGAGCCTGCTTGAAATAATAATTTCCCACATTCCCAGAAGTTATTTCCAAACTCCTCACCAAAGCCACGCCTGCCGCCAGCAAAGAACTTAAGGATCTTATGACAGTTGCCGCATTGCTTTTTTTGATTAAAGAAGAAATATAAGGAATTCTCAAAGAAACCGTATCGATAATAATCCTCCCTTTTTTTGTTTTTATTAAGGAATAAAAAATTCCTATTATAATCCCGGTTCCCAGCAAAAGCCAATACCAATTTTGCATTACAAAATCGCCCGACCCTAAAATCATCCTTGTCGTCAAAGGCAAGTCGGCATGCAAACTTTGGAAGAAAACGTTTATTTTCGGCAGAACAAAAATTACCAATACGATTCCCACGACAAGCATTGTGGCAATCAAGATTGCGGGATAAATCAACGCTTTCTGTATCTTTGAATTCATTTCCTTTTCTTTTTCCAGCTGCAAAGACAAAACCTGCAGGACATCTTCCAGCGTCCCAGACTCTTCTCCAGCCGAAATCATGTTCTGATAAAGTTCAGAAAAAATACCTGGATATTTTTTAAATGAATCAGACAAACTTGTTCCTTTGCTAATTTCTAAGCCAATGTCAGCCAAGGCAGACTTCATTTTTTTATTTTTGGATCGGGAAGACAAAATAGAAAAACCTTTCGGCAAAGAAAGCCCAGTTGCAACCATAATCCAAAGGTTGCGCGTCATTAGCATTTTTTCCGTGATAGAAACATTTCCAGACAAAAACGGAATCTCAAATCCGCGAACTTTTTCAATTTTTGTGCCAGCCTTAATTAAAATCAACCCTTCCTGTTTGAGGTTTTGGGCCAATTCGCGGATATTCTCCGCCTCCATAACGCCAGACTTAGACTTCCCGTCAAATGATTTTGCCGTGTAAATAAATTGCATTTTAATCCATAATTACGCGCAGGACTTCTTCCAAAGAAGTCAGCCCTTTTGCGGCTTTAATGAATCCGTCTTCTGCCATTGTGCGCATGCCATCTTTTACAGCCTGATTTTTTATTTCTGTCGTGGCTGCTTTTTGGTTTATCAAAGATTTGATTGCGTCGTTGACCGTAAGCACTTCAAAAATCCCGATTCTCCCTTTGTATCCAGACGGCGCATTTTTAGAGGGCTTCGGTCGATACAATTCTAAATCTTTTATGGTTTGCTTTGATTTTAAAATTTTCTCTTCGCGCAACAACGCCTCGATTCGCGCCATATCGCAATATTTCGCAAGATTATCGATATCTTCGACCTTCAATTTATATTTTTCTTTTTCCCCCGCAAATTTTCTCACCAGCCTTTGGCCGATAATTATATTTATCGTGGAAGAAAGCAGAAATGGCTCTGTTCCCATATCTATAAGCCTTGGAACTGCGCCTGCAGCCTCTGTCGTATGCAAAGTAGACAAAACTAGGTGCCCGGTCAAAGCCGCATTCACGGCCAAATCTACAGTTTCAGCATCCCTTATTTCCCCCACCATTATCACATTCGGATCTTGCCTGACCAAAGCCCTTAAACCAGATGCAAAAGTCAAATTTATCTTGTCATTTACCTGAGTTTGATTTATCCTTGGCATTCTGTATTCCACCGGATCTTCAATTGTGGAAATATTTATGTTTGGCGTATTTATAATTTGCATCATGGCGTACAGAGTCGTTGTTTTTCCAGAACCTGTCGGGCCTGTAATCAAAACCATGCCAGTTGTTTTTCGCAAGCTTTGGCGGACTTTGTCCAAATCTTTTCCAATGAATCCCAAATCTTCCAAAGTATAAACTTTTGTGTCTTCTGCTAAAAGCCTCATCACGATTTTTTCTCCATTCAAAACCGGCAAGACAGAAACCCTTATAGAATATCTGAAATCTTCCGTTTCAATTTTAAACCTGCCGTCTTGAGGCAATCTTTGCTCATCCAATTTCAAGTTGGACAAAACTTTAATCCTGGCCACAATTCCAGCCGCAGTACTCACCGGCAAAGTC
>CAIMDW010000042.1 GCA_903839895.1 Candidatus Staskawiczbacteria bacterium | reverse complement strand
GAAACGAGGATAGAAAGCATGTACCAGATAAAGCAGCTAGATAAAGATTTTTATAAAAGGTATTTAAGGGACAACATACCGGACTGCATATGTGATACGCATGCGCATTTGTGGACGGATAAACATATCTTAAAAAACGGGCAGTCAAACGGCACTGCAGACTGGGTGCATAATTTCTGTGCACAAAACAGCATGTCTTATGAAAGCATGGAGCAAGTATATCAAGATTTTTTTGACGGCAAAAAAGTAAATACCCTGGCTTTTGGCTGGGTTGAACGCAATGTAGATGTATCTTTAAACAACCAGTACATAGGAGAACAGGTTAAAAAGCATAAATTGATGGGACTGGCCGTATCAAAGCCGGAATGGGGCGCCCAAAAGCTGCTGGAAGAAGTACGGGAAAACAACTTAATCGGACTAAAGCCTTACCCGAATTTTTCGCCCGTGCATATTCCGCCGGATAGTGTGAGAATAACGGATATGATCACAATGGAACAGCTGTCCATTGCAAATGAGCAGGGTTGGGTGGTGCTTTTGCATATACCCAGGCCCAAAAGACTGGCGGACAAAGAAAACATGAATGACCTGCTGATGATAGAAAAAGAATTCCCGAATATCAGGTTAATTGTTGCGCATATTGGAAGGGCGTACTGCCTGGAGAATATAGGGGAAGCTTTCTCGCTTTTAAGCCAAACAAAAAAAATGATGTTTGATTTTGCCGGCCACACAAACGCCGATGTCTTTGAAAAAACCCTGTCCGTGTTTGGGGCAAAAAGACTGCTATTTGGGTCGGATTTTCCAATCACGTATATGAGGCTAAGAAGGGAACATGTTGGCGGCAATTATGTCAACTTTATTCCTGCAGGATCCTGCGGGGACGTAGGGGGCGACCCGCACATGAAAGAGGTAAGCGGAAAAGAGGCGGATGCCATAACCTTTTTTATTTACGAATCTATGGCTGCGATGTTGCGTGCTGCAAAGAAAGTTGGTTTAAAGCAGAAAGATATAAACGACATATTTTATCAAAATGCTGCTGATTTTATTGGCTGGTGAGGATCATCAGACTTTATAAATATCAAATAAGGAGGAATGATATATGAAAAAGCTCAGAATGGGTGTAATCGGAATGGGATTTGGAAGTATTCTTCTATCATTAAATGCACAGAAAGGATATTCCCAGGAGGTAAGGGGTAATACAGATCCCGGAGATACCGGAGAGTGCATTTTTGAAGTTTGTGGTATAGCGGACGCCTGGAAACCTAAGGAAGCGTTGGAGGAACTGGCGAAAAAGTATCATGTTGCTTACTACTCCAACGACTATCACGATATTGTCAGTAAGCCGGATATAGATGTTATAGCAGTATATGTTCCCGATGCGCTGCATCATGAAATTTGCATGGCGGCCCTAAATGCAGGCAAGCATGTTGTTTGCACCAAACCCATGACGTCCTCTCTGGATGACGCCATAGAAATTGTAAAAAAAGTAGATGAGACAGGACTTAAATTTTTGATAGGCCAAACGATGCGGTTTGAGCCCCAGTATGCCAGCATCAAGAAACTGTGCGACGATGGAGATCTGGGTAAAATTGTGGTTGCTTCTGCCCATTATCTGCATGATATGCGGCCTCTATATTTGGAAACGCCCTGGAGGCTTAGCATGCCGCAGGATTTTATTTACGGCGGATTATGCCATCCGGTGGATGTGCTCAGGTGGTTCTGCGGAGATGTTGATGAGGTGCATGCATTAGGAAACAAGGGTTTTTTAACGCAAGGAAGAAAGTCGGAGTTTGACAACTACATCGTTAATATTAAATTTAAAAACGGGATAATAGGCAGGGCAATGGCTTTGTTTGATATAGTGGAACCGCCCCTGCCGATGATGGAAGTGGATATAATGGGTACAAAAGGAAGCGCATCAGCCGAATTTACAGATTTTCATCCCGGCAAACTGAAATGCAAACTGGATAAACTTCCCGCAAAATATCCTTGCGAGATTCCCTTCCCGCCGCAAACGACCGGGGACAGGGGCCTAGGGAATACTGTTATG
>CAIMDW010000041.1 GCA_903839895.1 Candidatus Staskawiczbacteria bacterium | reverse complement strand
ATCAATGTTAATTGGAGAACCAGATGAAGCTTCAAGGAAATATTTTTCAGTTAGAGATCAAGCAATATCACAAAGCCTGCCTTTTTCAGAAGAAAATAATAGGTTAAATATTCCAGGCGCATCGGATGAACTAGCGAAGGCTTTTGAAGGCGTTTCTAAATTATTTTGCAAAAGATCGCCCCCAGATTCATGGGGAACAAAAAAATGGGAATTAATGGTCGAAGGAAGGAAAATTGCAACTTACGTAAATCAATACCCGGTCCATCCACAAGCAGAATATGCTTTCTTGATTGTTCCTGGAACTGGAAGAGGCGCGGGATATCCCTGGGTTGAGGCAATCTCAAAATTTTTAGGAAATCTAGGAATGCCATCATATGCACTTCATTTTCCAGAGGCAAATGCAGATAATGCAGGCAACCACTATGAACACAACCTGCTATCGCTAGGAAGCAAAATAAAATATATTCAACAAGTCGTCCAGAAAATAAAAGAAGAAAATCCAGGAAAGAAAATCGCGATTGTTACCCATAGCGCAGGATTGGCAGTTTGGAATGCAGCGAGGGTAAAAATCCCTAGGATAAACGGGGAACGGAATGATTATGAAAATCCACCCGTGTTTGCGTTTAATCCGCTAAACCAAAATGGACGCGAGGGATGGTATGCTTCAATTGGCCAAACTGATTATTTTCCAAAAAGCGCATACAACCGTCCACCAAACCACTGGATCTACGAGCCTTGGGACCCATTTATTCATTTTCAGGCAACAGATTTCAAATATCGGCGACAGAACCTAACCAATGCCGAATATGGAATAACCCCGTATGCAAACAGGGAAAATTGCCCAGAGGAAATAACTCGTTATAATAAAGCCTTATTTGTTTTTTTAAGAGAACAATCACCGCAACAGTTAGGCGAACTGCTAAAAAACCGGCAAGTGATTGCGCAACATAGCTATGCATTCCGTCCAACTCTGAAAACTGCGCTTATCCTGTTCTATGAAGCAATGTGGAGTGAAAATGATCCAATTCCAAAACACCTTATACCTGATTTTGGTTAAAGATTGAAATAAGTGAGCATATTGGAGGAGAAAAACCAGAAAGTGAAGCTAGTTAGGATTGACAAATCAATGTTTCCGGTTATCATCCCTCTTTACCAAAGCTGGTTCAACAACCGCAAAATAAGGCGCTTCCTTTTTACAAGCACCCCAAAAAGCAAACGAAGGATTTCACAATTGCTGCTGAAATGGTGCTTTGACACCAATACCGCCTATTTCATGATATTGCTTCCCGAAAATGGGACGTTTGTAGGCCACGCCGGGCTAAATATTAAGGGTAAAGAAGCTGAAATCGGGATAGTCATAGGCGAAACAAAATTTTGGAATAAAGGCATAGCGACATCTGCGCTTAACCAGCTTGTAACGCTTGCAAAAAAAAAATTCAAATTGCGAAAACTAACTGCAAGAATCGACAAAAAGAACATAGCTAGCATCAACTTGTTTAAGAAAGCCAAATTCGAGATGGAAAAAGCATCTTCTAAAGAATACGTATACTGGCTTGACTTTCCAAAGCAAAAATAATAGTAAGGATATCAAGCATGCGCGGCAAGAAGCCGGGAAAAGGACGCGAGAGGCTTGAAAGCTACTTGAAAGTTTAGAAAAATCAGACGCCTTTCGTATTCTTGCAAACTCCTTCTAAAAGTTCAAATGCTTTCAACGCGTCCTTGCGCTCAAGTACCAAGTTCGTATCAGTGTAGCAAGAATAAAGGTCGGTGAAGTTGACTCCGTTTCCGGAAAGCCGGTCGAGCAGGTAGTCGATGACTCCGGGTACATACTCTATTTCAGGCGGGGAAGTCAGGCGGAGCATGCAAAGTCCGCCGCGTTTCTTGACAAGGTTGTTTCTGCCGAATTTTTCCATTACAGTTTTTTCGAATTCATCCTGGGTGATTACAAGAATAACT
>CAIMDW010000040.1 GCA_903839895.1 Candidatus Staskawiczbacteria bacterium | reverse complement strand
ATATAATGATATGATTAGATATGATGAAAAAATGAGAAAGTGGGCCAAGTCTAAAAATTTTATGCGTGATATAAAGTTAGCCAATCGGAAAAATGTTATTAAATAAAGCTCAAATTATCCATTACAAACCAAGTAAATAAATAATAAAAATATGGAAAAACTAATAAAACGCAAAAATCATTATACAGAATGGGCCGCACTTTTTGCTACTGGAGCCGAGCTGGCAAGGCGCGGCTACGACGTTGCCCTTACACTTGGCAATACCCCCAAAGTTGATCTGCTTTGCTCGGTTCCGAATGGAGAATTATTCAAAGTGCAGGTTAAGGGAATGTCTGAGCGCTCCGGCAATTTTATCCAGCCGCATTTTTTTGACGATAAAGAGGATCCCGGATTGTTTTTTATTACTGTAAATGTGCCCTTTGGCGATAAAGAACCTTTTGAATTTTTTATTATGACTCATGGAGATATAAAATCTGTATTGGAAGGATTGAATGAAAAAAAGAAAAAAACCGCGCGGGAAGGTTGGGGATTTACTTATAAAGAAATTGAGAGCTACAAGGATAAATGGGGAAAACTTCCACGCGTCACAAAGGAGGGGGTTATATAGAAAGAATTTTCAATTGAATAAATGGAATTCAAAATAAAAATTTGCAAAGCAGAAAAGATTCCTGTTGATCCGTCTTATGGCGGATTTTATATCGACGGCAGGGGAAAGGAATTCCTGCTGACACATCCCCATGCAATTACCCTGCAACACATGGACAGCTTGCCGAGTTTTGAAGAAAAATTTGCCTTCTTTTGCTATGCTTTCCTGCGTTCATTTTTTAACTACTGGTATTTCAAAAAAGATTTTAATTCAGTCGGCAAAGAATATGACGCGCTTTATAAAAAATTTGGATACATTTGGAACGGAAACGTTCATCACGCCCTGCCAGCAATAACAGATGGTTTAGTATTACCGAACGACAAAATAATTACAAAAACAGGACTTAACAAAGAATTGCTTATGAAGGAATTCAAAAAGTACTCTGAATACGAATTTTTTCTTTATCATTAAGCACTAACTGGTCGCTGGAAAATTCTCTCGGGTCTGGGTATGTAAACTCGCCCTATATTTATCCACATTTTAGTTCCCGCTTCATCTATGAACCGGCGCGTTTTGTTTGACTTTTACCCGCATATTTTGTAGTTTATAGATGACCCATAACATTTCGTTATGGGCGTACCTTTTTTAAGGAGAGTCGCGATGAAGACAAATCGGTTTTTTGCTGTGGTCGTGTCTGTTTCTTTGTTTTGCTTGCTGTTCGCATCCAGGGCCTCTGGCGATACGATCGCCTACATTTCCTGGAGCAAGCTGTCTAACCCCGGTCTTTGCACCATACTCTGGGAGGTTGATGTGGACACGCAGGCAATCACTGTCATGGGCGACTCGTACCCACAGCTGGGCATGAAACTTGCTGTCTCGCCCATGGATCACAATCTTTACGGCGTGTCGACCGGGACTGACGCCGGCACTTGGGAGATTGACCCGACAACTGGCTCAATCACTTCTGTTTGGGGCCCGAAAAACTGCATCGCCGTAGGATTCGACCTGGAAGGGTTGCTCTACACCCACAACGGGGCGGGATCATCTTTGGCCAGCTACGATTTGGTTAACCAAACGGGTGGAACTTTCGGTACCCAGTTGCCCAAGACGTGGCAAGGGATATTGGGCGGGCTTGCAATCGATAGCCCAGGAGAGGCTCTCACTGCCACAGACCGTAAACACTTATACAGGGTGGATTTGTCTGACGGGAATTTCACCGATCTCGGAATTCCCACTGGCATGCCCTTCACCATAAGGGGCATGGACTACGATGATTCAGACCGACTCTTAGCATTTTTTGACACCGGCATCTACAACATCAACACCAGCAGTATGACTGCTACAAAGTTGATGTCGTTAACTGCCCCGACTGGTTTTTACGGACAAGGGTTTGCCGTTGCCGACGTCCCGGAGCCATCAACAATAACTCTGCTGATAGCGGGGTTGCTGACCGGAGGCACGATGCTTCGGCGCCGACGGAAATAGCAATCATCGCTCACAAGCTTTACCCTGTGTGATAGATCTCGCAAGAGAAATTTCATACAGGGTTTTTTATTTTTGGCAGAGCTGATATTATAAATTCGGGGCTGGGAGTTGCAGTAGTTAAACACAATTTAATAGAAACCAGCCCTTAAAGTATAAACAAAAAAATGAGTTTACCGCGGATGGGTATTGACAGGGACAGATATGGGTAATAAAATAAAAATATACAAACACTTAAAAATCTTTAATTAGGCCT
>CAIMDW010000039.1 GCA_903839895.1 Candidatus Staskawiczbacteria bacterium | reverse complement strand
GTGATTTACTTTTCTTCATATATTGTCACAAAAATAGACGAGCAGGCGCGTGATAGAATTATGGAAGCTATTGAAGACGAATTCCAGTCTAAAGTAAAGAAAGAAAAAACAGAAGCCGCTAAAAACGATTTAAAACAGGCAAGGGAAAAAGCCAAAGAAGAAGTTTTGGATATAAAGCCTTTGCGGATTTTGTCTGAAGTTTCTTACCATACTCTTTCCATGAAATACGGGGAAGTTTTTGAGGCGGGAACGGGAGCTGAAGTCGTGAAGGAAATTTTTACTCATATTGATTTGAAGGCTGAGACAGACAAAGTTGCCGAAGAAGCCAGGGAGGCTCCGCCAGCAACCAAGAAAAAAGTTTTGAGGAGACTAAAATTATTCCAGGGAATGCTCAGGGCGAATATCAGGCCAGAATGGATGTTTTTGGATGTCTTGCCGGTTTTGCCGCCAGACTTGAGGCCAATGGTTCAATTGGATGGAGGCCGATATGCTTCTTCTGATTTGAATGACTTATATAGAAGGGTAATCAACCGAAACAACAGGCTTAAATACTTGCAGGAAATAAAAGCTCCGCTTGTCATTGTCAGGAACGAAAAAAGGATGTTGCAGGAAGCTGTGGACGCTTTGATTGACAACGAAATGAGAAAAGGAGTTACCACGACAGCTACAACCGGTGGAAAGAGATTGTTGAAATCTTTGGCTGCTATGCTGGCCGGGAAACAAGGACGATTCAGACAAAACCTTTTGGGAAAACGTGTGGATTATTCAGGAAGGTCGGTTATTGCTGTTGCTCCAGAATTGAAATTCTCCCAGTGCGGTTTGCCAAAAACTTTGGCTTTGGAAATTTTCAAGCCATTTGTAATCAAGAGAATATTAGACAAGGAATTGGCTTATAATATCAGGGGAGCCGCCAGATTGGTGGAAGAAAAAACTCCTGAAGTTTGGGCGATTTTAGAAGAAATAATCAAAGACAAATTGGTATTGCTTAACCGCGCTCCAACTTTGCACAGGCTTGGAATTCAAGCCTTCAGGCCGATTTTGGTGGAAGGAGAAACAATCAAATTGCATCCGCTGGTTTGCGAAGCGTTTAATGCCGACTTCGACGGAGACCAAATGGCGGTTTATTTGCCTTTGTCTGACGAAGCTCAGAAAGAAGCCAGGGAAATTATGCTTTCCACTTTGAATTTGCTCAGGCCTGCAACTGGAATGCCGGTTATGGGACCATTTCGAGATATTGCTTTGGGATGCTTCTTTTTGACAAGGCCAAATCCGAATGCGACAGGAAAAGAAGAAGTAAAAGTCTATTCTAGCGTTTCTGAAGCCACGACAGCTTTAGAATACGGATTTCTGGGATTGAATGACTTCATAAAAGTTCCGACTCCAAAAAATACAGAAAAAATAGAACTAATCGAAACAACTGTCGGCAGATTGATTTTAAATTCAATTTTGCCTCAAGATTATCCTTTTGTGAACAAACTCATAGACAACAAAGCTTTGAAAGGAGTTGTCAGGGAACTTATTGAAAAATATACGAACGAAGAAGCTGTCATTACAATTGACAAGATAAAAACTTTGGGATTTGAATATTGCACATTGTCTGGCGTAAGCTGGGGCATGGATGACTTGATTGTTCCAAAAGAAAAGAAAGGCCTTATCGATACTGCCGAAGAAGAAGTGAAGAAATTGGACAGCCACTTTGAGAAAGGATTACTGTCAGCAGACGAAAAAACTTCCCAGAAAATTTTGATTTGGCAGACAGTCAAGTCAAAGCTGGAGGCTTTGCTGAAAACAACTTTGCCAAAAGATGGCCCGGTTATGTGCATTATCACAGCTGGAGCCAGAGCTACTTGGGCACAGCCAGTTCAGATGGCCGGAATGAAAGGATTGGTGAACAATCCGTCAGGAGACATTATTGAATTGCCGGTAAAATCATCTTTTACGGAAGGCTTTAATGTTTTGGAATATTTTATTTCAACTCACGGAGCCAGGAAAGGAACTGCTGATACCGCTTTAAGGACATCTTCAGCGGGATATTTGACCCGAAGATTGGTTGACGTGGCTCACGACGTGATTGTTACCGAAGAAGACTGCGGAGAAAAAGTGGGATTGATAGTCTACAAAAAAGATGCCGATGCCATTGACCAAGATTTCGTATTTAAAATTGTGGGACGAACCGCTTTGGAAAATGTGGAGCACGGCAAATTGGTTTTTGCCAAGAAAGGAGAAATAATCAAATGGAAAGAAGCAAAAGCAATTGCAGAAGAAGTCGGGATTGAAAGAGTCACAGTGGCTTCGCCTTTGACTTGCAAATCTTCAACTGGAGTTTGCCAAAAATGCTATGGATGGGATTTGGGCAGGAATGCTTTGATAAAATTGGGAGAGGCCGTTGGAATTGTAGCCGCCCAGGCAATTGGAGAACCTGGAACCCAGCTTACATTGAGGACTCACCACTTGGGAGGAATCGTGGGAGCAGGCGATATTACGCAAGGTTTGCCGAGGATTGAAGAAATTTTTGAATGCAGGTCGCCAAAAGGAGAGGCTATAATGTCTTTGACTGAAGGAAAAGTTATTGGAATTGACGAAGAAAACAGGATTGTCAAAATCCAGCCTTCCAAAAAATCCGGCAGCAAAAAAGAGGTTATGGAATACAAGATTCCCGGCAGAATTGCCATTATGGTGGAAAAAGGCCAGGAAATCAAAGAAAACCAGCCATTGTGCGAAGGCAGTTTGGATTTGAAAAAGCTTTACAAATCAGCCGGAGTTGAACCAACTCAAAGATATATTTTGCAGGAAGTGCAAAGGATTTATTCTTCGCAGGGAGTTGATATTAACGACAAGCACATTGAAGTTATAATTCAGAAAATGTTCTCAAGGCTGAAGATCAGGGAAGAGGGAGATTCTGCTTGGATTAAGGGAGAGGTGGTGGAAAGGGCTATTTTTAATGAAGAGGCCGAATCGCTCAAAAAAGAAAAGAAAGAAGTTCCTTTGGGAACCCAGATATTGCTGGGAATTTCAGAAGTAGCTTTGAATTCTGAATCTTTCTTGTCAGCTGCTTCTTTCCAACAGACTTCAAGAGTTGTGATCCAAGCTTGCCTTGAAGGCAAAGAAGATAAGCTTCGAGGATTGAAAGAAAACGTGATTATCGGAAAACTCATTCCGGTAGGAACAGGATTTATTCCAAAAGCAAAAGAAGACTAATTCGCAAAGGTAAAATACCCCGCCCAAAAAGCGGGGTATTTTTCTGTTTGGAAATATTGACAATATTGAATTTATATACTATTATATATTATAAAAACATTGCAGTTATTTGAAAAAAGGAGCCATATCATGGCAAGAAACAAAGAGGAGAAGCTGACCGGCGAGGCCAAAATGGTGGCCCAACTTGCTATGGTTGCGCTGGTACAGGAATTGCGCGAACCGAGGTTTTGCCTTTTTGGCAAGCCATTCCAATGCTCTTGCGGAAAGGAATTGGTATTCCTCCGCAACAATCAGACGTCCACCTGCAAATGCCGCAAAAAATGGCATCTTGCTGGCGCTATTGAGGAAGTGCCCATCAGGCACAAAGACAAAAAAGTTTAACGTTATAAACCGCGTGGTTCGCCCTGCGGTCTTTTTTTGTGCAAAAAAAGCGCTTGAATGGAAAAATAGCAATGGTATAATGGATTAATTTAGTGCAACTAAACTTTGTTTACTTATGGCGAAAAAAGAAAAAGAAAAAATAGAAGAAAAGAAGAATAAAAATAGTAAAAATGGGAATGGGAAGGAAAAAGCCAAGGACTCGCTTTTGAGCAATTGGACCAAAAGGTGGATAAAGGCGACTTTGATGTTTTTAGTTGCGGTAATTGCTGTTTTAGCATACCCAAATCCCCCTTTTGATAAGGCAGGATACGCGGGCGAACTTTATACAAAAATTGCCGACTTTTTATTCGGGAAAGCGTTTTACGCAATTCCTTTATTTTTCTTTGCGGCCGGACTGATATTTTTAAAAACCAGAAAAAAAGGTAAAGACTTGGCCATGGGTTTGGCAATTTTAATTTCGCTTCTGGGAGTTTCTGGAATTTTGGCAGTTAAAGATTTACCTGTGCATAATGGAAATTGGATCGGATATCTTTTGGGCTGGGTTTTATTCCATTTCTTTGGAATTATTGTGGCAAATATTGTTTTTGCGGTAGTTCTACTGATCGGATTGTTTATTTTCCTGCAATTCATTCCATGGGAAACGAAGGAAAAAGAGGAAAAGCCTGAATTTGCCGTAAATAGGCAGGAAGATGTGAAAATAAAAGGCATTGCGGCAGAAAATCAGCAAAAGCAAAAACAGGCGCCTGCCAGAATGAATTTATTCAGGAAGGGAAACGAAGAAGTTGAAAAGCCGGATATGAAAAAGCCGGCTACGGCCAGTAAAGGAGATTATGTTCTTCCTCCTTTGGATTTGCTTAATAAAAACGAAGCTGCTCCGACTTCTGGAAATATCAAGGAAAATTCCATGATAATTAAGAGCACTTTTGAGAATTTTGGAATTCCGGTGGAAATGGCGGAAGTGAACGTGGGGCCGACCGTTACCCAGTATGCTTTTAAGCCAGCAGAAGGAGTAAAGCTTTCCAAAATTACAACGCTGAACCAAAATATCGCTTTAGCTTTGGCAGCCCATCCAATCAGAATCGAGGCTCCAATTCCTGGAAAATCTTTAGTGGGAATTGAAGTCCCGAATAAAGTAAGATCGGTAGTTACGCTAAGAAATTTAATGTCGCAAGCTGATTTCCAAAATGCTCAAAGCCCTTTGATGTTAGCTTTGGGAAGAAATGTGGCAGGTTCGGCAGTTTATACCGATATAACAGAAGGTCCGCATTTATTAGTGGCTGGAGCTACTGGAACCGGAAAGACAATATTTCTTAATACTTTGATTTTGAGTTTGCTTTACCGATGCACGCCAGACAATTTGCGAATGATAATGGTGGACCCGAAAAGGGTTGAATTCCAGCATTACAACGATATTCCGCATTTGCTTTGCCCGGTAATTTATGATGCCACAAAAACCATAAACGCTTTGACTTGGCTGACCCATGAAATGGAAAGGAGATTTGAAGTATTTTCGGAAGTGCCTGCCAGAAATTTGGCTTCGTACAATTCAAATAAATCCATAATTGCTTCGGGCTTGCAAATGCCGTACATTGTTTTTGTGGTGGACGAATTGGCGGATTTGATGGCCGCCAAAGGCAGGGAAATTGAAGCTGGAATTGTAAGATTAGCTCAAATGGCCCGCGCCACTGGAATTCACTTGGTGCTGGCAACGCAAAGGCCATCGGTGGAAGTTATTACTGGATTGATTAAGGCTAATGTGCCGACCAGGATTACCTTCCAGGTTTCTTCGCAGGTTGATTCCAGGACAGTTATAGACACTTCCGGAGCCGAAAAATTATTGGGAGCTGGAGATATGTTATTTTCTTCTGCAAAATCAGCAAAAATTGTCAGGATCCAAGGACCTTATATTTCAGAAAAAGAAGTCCAAAAAGTTGCCGCCTATATCGTTGACCAAGGCAAAAAAATCCAAGATACTCAATCAACTTTGACCCAGAGCTTGGCAGAAAGCCTTGAAAGATCGGAAGCTGCCAAAGAAGGTTCGTCTGGCGGAGCAGAAGATTTTTTTGGCGGAGCAGATTCTGATCCTTTATTTGAAGACGTCAAAGGTATTGTTTTGGAAACTAAAAAAGCTTCCGCTTCGTTTTTGCAAAGGCGCTTGAGAATCGGATATTCCAGAGCTGCCAGATTAATTGATATGCTTGAAGAAAGGGGCATTGTGGGCCCGGCTGATGGAGCTAAGCCAAGAGAGGTCTACGGCGACACCGGAGCCGCCTCCAAAGTAGAACTAGTCCCCGCCGGAGGAGACGAATCTGAAACCCCACCACCCGACGAATGGAAAAAAGTTTAAAATTGGAAATTACAATTTGCAATATCCAAATAAAGTTATGGTAGAAACTTTTCTAATTCCAAGCGAAATAATTGTCAGTAAAATATATATTTTTCGTAATAAAAAAGTTATGGTGGACCGTGACTTGGCAAAACTTTATGGTGTAAAAACCATGGTTTTGAATCAGGCAGTAAAAAGAAATATCAAAAGATTTCCAGAAGATTTTATGTTTCAGCTTGATAAAAAAGAATTTGAAAATTGGAAATCACAAATTGTGATATCCAAATTAGACAAAATGGGTCTTAGAAAATCACCTTTGGCTTTTACGGAGCAAGGGGTGGCAATGTTATCAAGTGTGTTGAATAGCGATAGGGCAATAAACGTAAATATCCAAATAATCAGGACTTTCACAAAAATCAGGGAACTTTTGGCGACAAATGAAGCCTTGCAGAGGAAAATGATGGAAATGGAGAAAAAATACGACGGCAAGATCAAGAAAATCTTTGACACTATAGGGTTTTTATTGGAAGATAAAATAAAACCTAGGAAACAGATAGGCTTTAAATGAATTATTAAAAATAATTTTATGGAGAATAAATATATTAAATTTTTCGTTGTCGCGCTGGCGGTGGCGGTGATTGTCCCGCAAATCGCTTTGGCTGCCTGGTGGAATCCATTCAGCTGGGGAATCTGGAACAGCATCTTTCATTTTCAGCAAACAACGCAAAAACAGGAAAAATTAATTGGCGGAGACAAAGATGTCCACGGATGCCTGCCTGCCGCCGGATACACTTGGTGCGAAGTAAAAAACAAATGCCTGCGCACCTGGGAGGAAAAATGCGAAGCAGTCCAGGCCGATTTTTCGAAGCTTAATAAAGACGAACTGTTGCATAAATTATTTCCGAATTTAACATTTAAAAACGGGGTTGCTGGAATGCCGGAAAAAGATGTTTATCAAATGCTTAAATTATCCCTTGAAAAATCAGAAATCGGCAATTTTACAAATAAAAATGAAAAACAGCTTTTATTAGAAGTTAAGCTCGATGGCGTGCCGCATGTAGGCGGACTTTATCATGCGTATTTGGGTGTATTTGACAGCAACGGGAATTTATTGACTCCAAGTTCGCAATTTGGCAGCGTGGCTCAGTTTAGCCAAAACGAAGACCCGCTTCTTTTCAACAACGACAAGGCTCAATTCGGCGGAGACCTTGGCCAGTTCGAATTTTATGACTGCAATGACGGATTAAAATACATATTATTTATTTCAGGAGGATGCCCAAATAGCACTTGTTGTAGCTCTGGAGGCAATGTTTATAAAGTAACTGGCGGTAGTTTTGAGAAAGTCCAAGCCATTGATTATAAATTTTTGGGAATTACGACTTCTGAGGGTGATTATTTAGGCTTAAAAATGACATTATCGGGTGATAAAATTAATGTGCAGAAAACACCATTTTCTTCTGATAGCGGTTGTACGGCAACTGATTTTAGGAAGTTAAAGTGGGATAATAATAAATGCATTTTTAAATAAATAAATTTATGGTAAAAGAAATTAAAGAAAAAAAATTGGAAGTTAAAAAAGAAGACAAGGCGCTGACTAATGTGGTCAATGAAATTAAGGAGAGGTTTGGGGAAGGGGCAATTATGACTATGAGGGAAATCCATGCGGTGAATGTGGATGTGGTGCCTACGGGGTCTATTGCCATGGATTTGGCTTTAGGGGTGGGCGGAATGCCTCGGGGCAGGATTATTGAAATTTATGGAGCTGAATCATCCGGCAAAACCACGCTGTCTTTGCACGTGATAGCTGAAGCGCAAAAAAAAGGCGGTACGTGCGCTTTTGTGGATGCAGAGCACGCAATGGACCCTGACTACGCCAGGCGCATTGGAGTGAACGTTGACGACCTTTTAATTTCCCAGCCCGATTCTGGCGAGCAAGGCTTGCAAATTGTGGAAACTTTGGTAAAATCCGAAAGCATTGATGTTATTGTGGTGGACTCGGTGGCTGCTTTGACGCCTCGCGTTGAAATTGAGGGAGAAATTGGCGACCAGCATATGGGTTTGCAGGCGAGGCTTATGTCTCAGGCTTGTCGAAAGCTTTCTGGAATGATGTCAAAAACCAACACAATGGTGATATTCTTAAACCAGACCCGCATGAAAATTGGAATGGTTTTTGGAAATCCTGAAACAACTCCTGGCGGAATGGCTTTGAAGTTTTATGCTTCGGTGAGAGTTAACTTGGCAAGAACTGCGCAGATAAAATCGGGCGATGAAATTATTGGAAACCGCGTGAAAGCAAAAGTGGTCAAAAATAAAGTGGCGGCCCCATTTAAGACGGCCGAATTTGATATTTACTACAACGAAGGCATTTCAAAATCGGGAGACGCTTTGCGAGTGGCATTGGACCGCGGTCTGATAAAGCAAAGCGGAAGTTACTTTACCTACAACGGAGAAAAAATGGGCCAGGGAGCCGAAGGAGCTAAAACTTACTTAAAAGAGCATCCCGAAGTAATGAAAAACATAAAAGACGAAGTCATGAAAGGCGAGCTGGCCGTAATCAAAAAAGCAAAAGAATAAATAAAAAAACAGCTCCGAGAGGGAGCTGTTTTTTTATGCACTTTATTTTGGAGTATAGGCCAAGAGTCCCATTTGGCGGGCTCTTTTTACTGCCTGAGCAATCTTTTTTTGGTGGTAAAGGCACAAATTCGTCTTTTTCCTGGGCTTTATTTTGTAAAATCCGGAAATAAACTTTGACAATAAGTCTATGTCTTTAAAGTCCACGTTGTCTATATTTTTTTGGCAAAAGTAACACATAATTAGAATGGAATATCTTTAATATCAATTTCGTCTGCTGCTTCGTCGTCGAATGTGACCTTTTCGTTTGCAGAATTATTGTCTGCTGGCATAGGATAATTTTCCTCTATTATCGGAATTTCATCCTGTTTTGGCATATCGGGTTCCGGCTGTCGGCCAAAGGCGGGTTTGCCATAATTTGAGCTTGGAGATGCTCCCGTTCCTTGGGTTTTGGGACCTAATTGCAAAGTTTCAGCAATAACTTCTGTCCTGTATTGCTTGGCTCCCTGGGTGTTTACCCAATTCCTGGTTTTTATCCGGCCTTCAATGAATACTGAAGAGCCTTTGGTCAAATATCTTGAAGCAATGTCGGCAAGTTTTCCGAAAGCCACAATGTTGTGGAATTCAACTTCCTGCTTTTTTTCGTTATTCTGCGTGTAAAACCTGTTAGTGGCAATTGAAAAGCTGGTGACTTGCTGTCCCGAAGGCAAGTTTCTCACTTCCGGGTCTTTTGTGACGTTCCCTAAAATGAATGCTTTATTTAGGTTCATGATTTTGTGAGCGAGGCGAATAAAATCACTTCGTAATTTCAGCATGATATATCAAATACCTTGATGCTGAAATTGCGTTGCGACACATTTATCGCTTATTTTCCTAAAATTTGGTCTAACTCTTCTTCAATGTCTTTCAATTCGACCTTTGGTTTTGCCTCCGAAGCTTTGGCGGAGGAAGGCTCTTCTTCTGCGGGCTTTTCTTTTTTCTCAATTTCAATTTCTACCGGTTTTTCAGACTGAATTTCTATCTTTAGCTCTGGCTTTGTCCTGACTCTCCTTTCTTTTTTGAAGTTGGCCGCTTGCTTTATTATAAGCATATGGCGGACAATTTTACCATCTTTTGAAAGCATATCCTGCAATTCAGGCAATTTTTCAGCTTCAATTTGAAACTCTAAAATTCCAAAAAATCCCGATGCCCTTTTTCCCACAGGGTAGGAGAGGGTTTTGGCAACCGGAGCGGACTGCTTTAAAACAGTGCCCTCTTTGGCCAAAATAGCAGACTCCAGCTCTTTGGCTTTTGCCTGCGCTTCCTCGGAAGTGATTTCCGGAGAAACAATATACGATAATTCGTATGTTTTCATTCTACTGCTGATATGAAATCCCGGGCAAAATTTGCACGGGGCCTATATGGCGCGGAAATTCATATCTGTTTAATTTTATTATACCAGCATTATAACAGAAGGCGGTAAAAAAATCAAGAGTGGATTTTGCGTTTGCTTTTATGTATAATTACGCAATGGAAATCAACAAGACAATTTTCAAGTCCTATGATATAAGGGGAATTTTCCCGTCTGAGCTTGATGAAGAGCAGGCTTTTGCAATTGGGCAAGCTTTTGCTAAAATGTCGGGCGCCAAAAGAGTAGTAGTCGGGCAAGATGCCAGGCTTGGCTCTCCTATGCTGTTTCGCGCCCTTGCAAAGGGAATTTCTGCGGCCGGAGCCAAAGTATTTGATGTCGGGCAAGTGCCCACAGAATGCCTATATTTTGCGGTGGGAAATTATGACTTCGATTCTGGGGTCATGATAACTGCTTCGCATAATCCCAAAGAATATGACGGCTTTAAAATGATGAGAAAAATAGGCGGCCAGATTGAAATAATAAGAGGGGTGGATTTGCTTTCAGCCGCAGAACTTGAAACCATAAAAAGCAAAAAAGAAATTGAGGAGATAGATTTTCCCGAAGAAGAATTCGACCGAGCGGGCTTTTGGAATGATTTTTCAAGGCACGTATTATCGTTTGCTGAATTGGATAATATTCTGCCTTTGAAAGTTGTTGTTGATGCTTCAAATGGAGTGGCGGGAAACGCAATCGTAAAATTCCAGGACAATTTGCCTGCGGAAATTATTCCCTTGAATTTTAAGCCCGACGGAAATTTCCCGAATCACAGCCCGAATCCATTAATGGAGGGCTCAACTGACCAAATTTCTGAATTGATAAAAAAAGAAAATGCTGATTTTGGCTTGATGTTCGACGGAGACGCAGACAGGATATTTTTGGCTGATGAAAATGGAGAATTGGTTTCAGCAGATATCACGCTTTTGCTTCTGGCAAAATATTTCTTGCAGAAGAATCCTGGCATGGCAATAGCTTATAATGCAATTTGCTCGAAAGCAGTGCCAGAATCCATCAAAAAATGGGGCGGAAATCCTGTGCGCACTAAAGTGGGATTCGTGAACGTCAGGGAAGGCTTGCTGGAAAATAACGGCATTATGGGCGGAGAATTGTCCGGGCATTATTGCTTCAAGGATAACTATTACATGGATTCTGGCATGATTTCTCTTTTGGCTTTGCTGCAAATTTTTTCCAAAGACCAAAGGAAAGTTTCGGAAATTGCCAAGGAGTTGTCGCCGTATTTTAAGTCAGCGGAATCGAATTTCAAGATAAAAAACAAAGATGCGGTTTTAGAAAAAGTGAAAGCAAAATATTCAGATGGCCAGCAGGATTTTTTAGACGGTGTGACCGTAGAATACAAAGATTGGTGGTTTAATATTCGGCCCTCAAATACAGAGCCGTTGTTGCGCTTGACAATTGAGGCAGAAACAAAAGAATTGCTGGCAAAAAAACAAAAAGAATTGGCAAAATTAATCAAATAATATAAAAACAGCCTTGGGGCTGTTTTTTGTTGACAAATTTTGCAGGGGCAGTAAGATAAGAACTCAACGTTCTTTGACAGTTTAAATTGTCAAGATAACAGAAGGAGGAATTCCATGAACAGATTCAGCTTGAGAATTACTGCTTGCATTGTTTTTTCAATGCTGGCAGCTGCCCGCGTTTTTGCGGGCAACTATGATATTATGGTCGACGACCATAATACCGTCTTGCCGACCGATGGTCAGTATTATAACTCGACCGGAGGCGACATAGGCGTTCTGCATGCCGAGGAAATCAGCTACTCGTGGGACGGCGCTTCTGCCTATACCGCCAAGGCAGTGTACAATTCCGGCCTGTGGACCTGGGGCGGAATGTGGTACAGCCTGATCAAAATCGACCGGGATAACATTCCGCTGGATTTCAAGGCGATTTTCAGCAAGTATGTGAAATCCGCCTATCAGGGCGAGATCACCGGAATTAAAACCACGGTGAAAGGGATAAAGTCGCCGTCGAAAAATTCTGACCTCCAGATGCGGTTGGAACTGAAAAAAGCTGACGGCAGCATTGTGGACACAAAGACATGGGATGTTTATGGAAAATCTTATCCGCAAACATTTACCTGGACGCTAAGCGCCAGCCAACAGCAAAAGATTGAAATTATTACTTGGGTGATGGACCGCGCGCAGGTTGGAGACGAGATTTCGGTTGATTCCTTAAAACTCCAATCATCCGTTCCGGATTTGGCCACCGCCGACCAGGCCTTCTTGTGGAGTTTTAGCGAATTGGCGAATAATTTTGATTCCGCTACTGGCATGGTTCAGGACAGGAGCAACTTTCATATCGGTGACGACGAAAATGTGACTGCCACCGGTAAATTCGCAAAGGTTGCATATTATGCCTACAAAAAGGGTTTCATAACCCTTGCTGACGCCGTGGCGATAATCACAAAAATTGCTGACACCGCAATCAACGTTCTGCCCCGCGGACCTGTTGGGAAAAATACTCTTTGGCCCCATTTTACAAAGAATGGCGGCACAGAGCCTACTGTGGCAAGCGAATGGTCTTCCGCCGATGCTATTTACACTGCCATGGATATTATCGCGGCGTTGCAAATGGTTGGCGACCCAAAGAAGCAAATCAGCCAACTGGTTCTGTTTCTTCAGAAAATCAACTGGAAGGCTTTGCTTATCGGCGGCGGCATTTCTCATGGTTACAAAGCCAATGGCAGTCTTATAACTTACTATTGGAAAGGTTTTGGGATGGAAACCATTGGGGTCAATTGGGCTTACGCCAGCGCCACCGGAAAAGTGATTGAAATGGGTCCTCAGCCGACCTATAATGGCTCGGGATTTATTGACAATGCCCATTATCCCATGGTTTTTTTCGGCATTGACCGCTGGGGCAATAATTGGGACGCTTACCGGATTAAAATGGCCGACATCCAGATCAACTGGTATGCGCAATCTGCGCACAAGAATTCTTTCTTGTCAGGCGCCGGGCTGTTCGGGCTTTCAGGAGGAGAATATCCAGAACCCGCGCCTAATGACCCTGATTTCAACGATTATGTGGCTTACGGTGTCGGCGGAGAATCAGATCCGGGTGCGCCTGTTTCCGCAATAATTCCTGCAGAAGACGGCAACCACGAGGTTATTCTTCTGCATTATTCGGGAATGATTGCCGACATCAGGCCTGCGCAAGCGAAAAAAATGTGGGAGACTTTGGTCAATAAAAACGCCGCTTTCCTCAGCGGACGCATCACTGTTTCTCCGTTGAACAACTTGGAAAGCCTGCGCGTGAATAAAACCAACGGAAGCCTTGTCATCAAGCAGATGAACGGTTCATGGAACCTGGCTTTACAGGCTGAAGGATGGGCTCTGGCCGATCCAACGATTAAAAGCATCCTTTTCAGTGCGGTCCAGAATAATGCCTTTTTAAAAAAAGGATATGAACTGCTCAGGCACGAAAATGCAGCTTCTGTAGCTTGGGTTTGCTATCAGTGAACAAAAATACAACAAAGGGCGATCTCGATAAGAGACCGCCCTATTTTTTTGTTTGTTTTATAATTATGCCAGCCCCATTTTTTCGCGCACTTCTTTCATTGTGGTTTCTGCTATGATTTTGGCTCGATTTGCGCCTTTTTCCAAAATATCTTTTACATAAACATCTCGGGTTTGCAATTCTTTCTGCTTTCTGCGGAATGGCTCCAAATAATTTATGACGACTTCTGCCAAAGATTTCTTGAATTCAGAATATGTTTTTTTCTCAAAATCTTTTTGGATATCTTGCACCGACCTGTCGGTCAGAAGGGAATAAATTGTCAGCAAATTTGAAATGCCGGGCTTTTTGGTGATGTTATAAGTTATATCTTTGCCAGAATCTGTTGTGGCCGACATTATCTTTTTGGTAATTTGTTCTGGCGTATCAAAAAGCGAAATGCACGACTTCGGATCATCAGATTTTGACATTTTCCTTTTCGGGTCTGTCAGGCTCATTATTTTAGCTCCGGTTTTTGGCAAAATAGTTTCTGGTTCTGGAAATATTTTTTCAAATTTCTGGTTGAATTTTTTTGCAATTGTGCGGGCTAATTCCACGTGCTGTTGCTGGTCTATGCCCACTGGAACTCCTTGGCTTTTATACAAAAGAATGTCGGCTGCCATTAAAACAGGGTAGGTGAATAATCCCGCATTCACATAGTCTTTGTGCTGTTTGGATTTGTCTTTAAATTGCGTCATTCGGGAAAGTTCTCCCATTGGAGTTATTGTCCCTAAAAGCCAGGCGAGTTCCGCATGCTCTTTTACCGTCGACTGCACAAAAATAACAGACTTGTCAGGATTAATTCCAGCCGCCAAATAAACCGCAGTTGTCTCCAAAATATTTTTTTGCAATTCTTTGGGGTCGTACGGAGTTGTAATTGCATGCAAATCAACAATGCAAAAAACGCACTCATTGGTGTCTTGCAAAGCAATCCACTGCTTCATAGCCCCCAAATAATTTCCTATATGAAGTCCGCCAGTAGGACGGATGCCCGAAAATATTCTCATAAATTTTTGTTTATTTAACAATTTTAACACTATTTTTTAGAGAGGGGAATATTGACAATAAATTATTATGGTGGTATAATTAAATATTAGGGAGTAACTTTCCAATTTTAGGGCAGCTATGCCAAAATAGCAGGAGAAAATCATGCATACTTTTTTGTTAATAATTGGCGCGGCATTGCTTTCGATCGGTTTTGTGGGAATGGTGTGTTGCACCTGCACCATCCGTCCGATTATTAAAGCCGAAAATATGGTCGGCGCGGCAATAGTATTAGGACTTTTTTTCTTATTCTTAAGCCGCCTGTAATAAAGGTTTCGGCGTACCTTCTAAGCGCCGATTTTTTTTGCATAAAAAATCCGAGTTCGAAACCCGGATTTTTTTAGATTTAGACTTCGATTACAACTGGAAGTATCATCGGGCGCCTGCTAGTTTTTGTGGCCAGGAAGTCGCCGATTTTGTTGCGGATTTCGTCTTTAACGTAGGTCCAGTTTACCGGGCCTCCGTGGCCGGCGGATTTGTCCACAATTTCAATTACTTTTCGGCGGGTCTGGGTGAGCAAATCCTTGGATTCTCGCAAATAAACGAATCCTCTGGAAATAATATCCGGCGAGCCTTTTACCTGGCCGGTTCTCTTGTCTATTACTGCCACAATCACAAACATCCCGTCTTCAGCCAGTGCTTGCCTGTCGCGCAAAACGATTTCGCCCACATCTCCCACGCCCAAACCGTCCACAAAAACATAATTTGCCGGAACTTTTTCTTTTGTGATTTCACCAGATTGGCTGGTGAATTTAATTACAGAGCCGTTGTCTGGAACAAAAATTCTGTCTTTTCTAAATCCCATTTCTCTGGCAATTTTGGCTCCTTCTTTAAGCATATAGTGGTTGCCATAAACGGGCGCGAAGTAGTCAGGGTTTATTTCCCTTAACATTTGCTTTATGCCGTTTATGTTTCCGTGGCCCGACATATGCACATCAATAATGTCTGAATGGTAAACATAGTCAGACTGCCTGTACAAATTGTCTTTCAATCTTTGGACTGTCCTTTCATTTCCCGGAATTACGGAAGACGAGAAAATAATTGTATCTTCTTTTTTAATTTTAATGAATCGGTGGTTGCCTGCAACTATCCTTGGCAAAGCCGCCATTTCTTCTCCTTGCGCTCCTGTGCAGATAATTATTACTTTGTTGTCTGGGAAAGAGTGGGCTTTGTCGACTGTAATTATTACTCCTTTTGGAATTTTTATGTATCCTAATTTTGTCGCCAATTCTATGTTCAACTTCATGGAAAATCCGTCCAAAGCAACTTTTCTGTTTGTGCGCGCGGCAAATTCCAAAATTTGCTTGATTCTTTCAATTTGCGAAGAAAAAGTGGCAATAATCGTCCTGCCCGGAGCTTTTTCCATAAGCATATACAAATTTTTCAGCATTTCTTCTTCGCTGATTGGTTCTTTGGAAACCGTAGAACCCAAAGCTTCAAGCATTAAAATTGTCGGCCTTGGCAGTTTTGACAAGTGCATATAGCTGATTGGGGGCCTGCCCATGGGATCTTTTTCAATTGTCCAATCGCCAGGGTGTATGACCGTGGCCACCGGAGTCTGCAAAATTACTCCAACTGCGTCCATAATCGTGTGGTCCACCTGGAAAAATTTCAAAGTGAAAGCTCCTAAATTTATTGTCTGGTTTAAATCCTGCACATAAGTTGTCCTTAGCTTTTTGGAGGCGCCATGATGGGTGTCTTCGACTCTGTGCTTTACCATTTCCAAAGTTAAGGGCCTGCCGATAATCTGGGGGTTTCCCAGTTTTTCCAGCAAAATGGCGGCTGCTCCAATATGGTCTAAATGCCCGTGCGAGAATACGACTGCCCTGATGTTTTTTTCTTTTCCTTTCAAATATTCTATGTTTGGAATGACATAATCAATCCCAGGCATATCTTCTTCCGGGAACATAAGCCCCATATCCAGAATGACAATATCATTGCCATACTCAAAAACGGTCATATTTTTTCCGACCTCTTCGCATCCGCCTAATGGGATGATCCTTAAATTGTTTTGCCCGTCTGTTCTGCGCGGGTTGTAGCTCTGATGCCTGCTTGGCTGCGGATTTCTCCTTGGCACTGCAAGCGCATTTTGAGAATTCTCAGAGGGAATTCCTTGTTTTTCGTCTATCATATATTTTATTTAATTTTATAGAGTTTTTAATGTGCGGACGGAGGGAGTTGAACCCTCATGAGATTGCTCCCGCTGGCTCCTGAAGCCAGTGCGTCTGCCAATTCCGCCACGTCCGCAAATGTTTTATTTTATAAAGCTCAAGTCTTCCGGAACTCCTTGAATTGGTTCTTCAAACCTAATTTCCGGAACTATTTTATAGTTTGGGTTTTTTACCCAACCGTTTTTTGTGTAATAATAGCAAGCTCCTTGCAAATTTTTAAACATTGAGTAATCGCTTTTAGTTTCTATAGGGCTCCAATCCTGGGTTTTTAAATCCATTGCTGAAGAGTTTATTGTAACATGGCCATAAAAAGATTTTATTACAGCCGATTGGCCGGCTTTTGCTTTGACCACATAAACATCTTTAATTTTTTCAGAGTTTCCTTTTTGCATCAGGAAAATCGCTTCGCCTTCTATCACATTGTAAAGTTCCATTTGCGGACCTTCATGGTAGTGTCCGGCTGTTTTCATAAATTCTTCTCCTAACATTCCCGATTTTATTACTGTAATATTATATTTCAAACTGCCTGTTTGCGTAGTCACTTGCTTTAAATTCCTGTACATGAAATACAAATCCATGTTTTTGGTCCCGCCTGCGGCGGGATCGGCTAAAACTTCCCTCATGTCGTTTAATTTTCTTACGTCAGGCGTAAGTTTTGTTATGTCTATTTCCATATTCTATGCGTGTTAATATACCAATTACTAATATTTTCGAATCTTTTTGCGGGATCAATTATTTTTGTGGTGTCAATTCCTTTCACTTTGCTTGAAACCCAGTATAAATAATCCGGATTGTACAAAAATAGGGCGGGAGCATCAGATAGAATTGTGTTTTGAAGCTTGTCTAATTTCTGTATCTTTGTTTGCGAATCTGTGGTTTCTCTGGCGTCTTTAAGCAATTGGTCGGCTGTTTTGCTTTGATAAGCTGACAAATTCAGTCCTGGGTCGTTAATTTGGGTGGAATGCCAAAAAGGATACAAATCAGGCAAGCTTCCCAAAGCTTCGCCATAAAGCAAAGCGTCGTAATTCCTATTTTTAATTATATCTTTTAAATTTGAAAGCGCCACTGCGTTAATTTGCACAGTTACGCCGACTTTCTGCCAGTAATCTTTCAGCAAGTTTGCGGTGGCTATCATTTGGGGCTGGTTTATGGTCGTCAAAGTGAACTGCAAAGGCAAGGTGGCATTCTGGTTTGCAAAGCACATTTGGTTGAGCTTTGTGCGGGTTCCTGCTCCTGTTTCTCCTGTGGCCGGGACCTCTGGCAAATATTTTTGCTGGAAAGCTGTAACTGCGTCGCCGGTTCCCTGGCCGAATTTGCCGTTGGTTTCTTTTGTTAAGAGCGATTTTAAACTATTGTCCAGCCTGGACAGGCATCCTTGCAATTCTACAACTTCATTGCCCGAAGAGCCGATTTTTAAATAGCTTCTAAACTGGAAAGCCGGTTTTTTTGTATTGGTTTTTGTTCTCTGGCCAGAGCCTGAATCTTTATATCCTGATTTGTCTAAAAGCTTATTTGCTGTGTCTATATTATAATTGTAATTTACTGTCGGGCTGGGATAATAATAAAAGTCGGGCAGAATGGGGGAATTCACAACTGAAATATTTTCTTTGAATTGGCTGCTTATTTTTTGCGATAATTCTTGCGCATTTACGGCATAGCTTAAGCCTTTTGCCACATTTGTGTCTGACAAAATTTTGGAATTCTGGTTGAAAAATACTGCGAAATATCTTGGCAGGGAAAAGGAATAAACTGAAAATTTGTCGTTTGGGGTCCAGCCCTGGCGGACCTGCTTTTCGGCTGTTGCTTGGTTATCGTCTAAAGAGGAAATATCGAACCCGTCAATAGATTTTTGATTTGCGGCTGAAACAAGGCTGTCTTTGTCGGCGAAAAATTCAAAATAAACTTTCTGGATATATGGAGTTTTTCCATAATATTTCGTATTGGCTGCAAGCGTGAGGCTGTTTATGAAGCTGTTTTTGTCTGCCTGCAAGCTGACAAATGAATAAGGACCGGAGCCCGTCGGCTGCAAATTGTAAGGGGACAGGGCAAAATTTTCTGGCAAAACATTTTTCCAAATGTGCTGGGGAATTATTTTTAACGTGCAGTTTTCCAGAAAAGAATTGTAAGGCGATCCCAAAGACAAAGCAAAAGATTTGTCTGAAATTTTTTGCGCTTCCACATTCAGCCAATTTGCCCTCAAAGGGCTTTTGTAGTCTGAATTTTGGATTGTTTTTATGGTGTAAATTACGTCGTTGGCTGTCAGGGCAACTCCGTCCTGCCAGAAAATATTGTCTTTTAAAGTGAATGTGTAAGTGCGTCCATTGTTTGAAATTTGGTAGTTTTTTGCCAAGTCATTGACCAGCCTGCCGTCTTTGTCATAAGTCATCAGTCCCGAATAAATCAAATCAATCAAAGTGCGGTCAACGTCGTTGGTTTCGCCGTAAATGGGGTTTATAAACCTGGGCTGGCCCACAATTCCTTCGGTGTATGCTCCGCTGTAGGCTGGAGCAATTTTTGTGTTTGCTAAATAAAAATCAATCGCCAGGTATCCGGCAGATAGAAAAAATAAAACTGCAAATGTCAGGAATATTTTTCTTTCTGTCCCTTTGAGTATTTTAAAAAGTTGTTTCCACTGGGAAAAACTTGGAATTTTTTTTGAACTCATCTGTGAGTTTTACGGCATCAATATATTTAATACGCCCAAAACCAGGAAAATGGTCACAACTGCTATTGTGGCATAGTAAATTTTCTTTTCAGCCCCTCTTTTTGTGGAGTAAACTTCGCCTCCTCCTCCGAATCCAGATCCTAAAGCTGCTCCTCTTTGCTGTATGACAATAAGGATGATTAAGATAGCTGAAATCGCGATTTGAAAATAAAATAAAATGCTATTCATATTTGTTTTTAAAAATTAATCCCGCTATTATGTTTATGGCTAAAATAATTAAAGTTGTGTATAAGAGGGGAAACAGGAAAGGGATATACAGTTCGTCGAAAATCTGGTCTAAAATCCATATCAGCCCCATATCTATTACGATTGTGAAGAGCCCCAGCGTAATTATTTCCAATGGCAAAGCCAAAGTTTTAAGGATGGGCTTTAGGAAATAATTCAGCAAGCCTAGCACGATTCCCAAAACAATTATAATTTCCCATTGCGCCTGCAGAGGAAAACCGAAAAAGTTAGATGACGGATACGCTTTTATTATCACGCCCGGCACGAACATGGCCGCTGCCCACAAGCCAATTATGGCTGAAACTATTTGGGAGAGAAATTTCCTCATTGCAATCATGATATCACATTTTCGCCAAAAATACAACAATTTAAGATAAAATTTGCTTCTTCCTTAATTTCTTGTGATAGGTTATGGCAAAGCGGTGGGCTTCGTCGTCTAAATGGATTATCAAATTGTAAATTTCTTGGGGCAAACTTTTTAAGGGAATAAATCCAGTGGGGTACCCTTTGGGTCGTTCTATATATAAGTCCTTGTCTTTTTTTGCGATAGAAATCACTTTGATATTTTTCGTTTCTGAGTTTTCATTTTTTGTACGTATAGCGACATTTAATTGCGCAATTCCGCCGTCTATGAGCATTATTTCAGGATGCGGCCATTCTTTACGGGCTAACCTGCGGGTTATAATTTCTTTGAGCATGGCAATGTCGTTGGGCTCATTTTCCATTTTAATCTTGAATTTGCGGTATTGATTTTTGTCTGGCTGGCCGTCTGTAAAAACAACCATAGACCCGGTTGCCATTTTGCCCTGGATATTGGAAATGTCGTAGCATTCTATTCGCGAAACGCCTGAATTCAAGTTTAAAAGTCCTTGTAAAATTTTCTTGGTGTTTTCCCAGCCGGCAATTGGCGTTGTAATATTGGAAATCACATTTGCGTGAAGCATAACTTGTTGCAAGTGGTTCATTCTATCCCGGATTTTAGCGGCATCTTCGAATTTCTTGTTTTTGGCATCCAAATTCATCTCCTGTTTTAAAGCCCTCAAAACAGCTCCGCGTTTTCCTTCCAAAATTAAGCTTAATTGTTTCAAATTATTTTTATATTCAGTCAAATCTGGATCAGGTCCAGGGCAAAGCCCTAGATGGCACCAAGTGCATTTAGTTTTTGGATGATTTTTTGTCGTGTAATAAGGAAAGGCACGCCTCAAATATTTTAAGGTTTTTTTTAGCGCAGTCCCTTCCACAAAAGGGCCTATATATTGCACGCCGGACTTCTTTTGGTGGGTTATATAAATAAATGGGATTTTTTGTGCGTTTTTTTCTATTGCCACATAAAAATAATTTTTGTCGTCGCGCCAGACTACATTGAATTTCGGCTGGTGTTTTTTGATTAAGCTAGCTTCTAAAACCAAAGCCTCAATTTCTGAATTGGTTTCAAAATATCCGACCTTCTCAACTTTGTCCATAAACAAGTTGTCGCGATAGCTTGGCTGATTGAAATGGTTTTTGACCCGGCTTTGGATGTTTATCGCCTTTCCTATATATATGGCTTCTATTTTGTCTCGAAAACAATATACTCCCGAAACTTTCGGCAGCTGATTCAGCTCTGATTTGTCTAAAAATTCAAACCTTTCCATGATTACGCATTTTACCCGAAAATTTGTCTTTTTTCAAGCATTTGACAGCGGTTTTTTAAAGAATATAATAAAGCTATAAACATAAAAATATGGCAGAGAAAAAAATAACAATAGAGCAATTGGCGAAAATGGTTAAAAATGGTTTTGACAAGACAGCAACTAAAGAGCAGTTCGAAAATCTCGACAAAGAAGTCAAGGAAGTTAAATCTTTAGTTATTGATCTCGGCGGTCGTGCAAAAATCTTGGAAAACAGAGTTGATTTCATTGAAAATACATTAAATATTTCTGCTATAAAAAAGAATTAACTTTTAAAAAATCGCCTTTGCTGGGCGGTTTTTAGTTATCCACAGCCTTGCAGTCTTTAAGC
>CAIMDW010000038.1 GCA_903839895.1 Candidatus Staskawiczbacteria bacterium | reverse complement strand
TTTTAGATGAAATAGAAAAAGCCCATCCTGATGTTTTTAATATTTTGCTGCAGATTTTTGAAGATGGCAGGCTTACAGATTCAAAAGGCAGGACTGTTTCTTTCAAAAACACGATTATCATAATGACATCCAACTTGGGCTCTGACTATATCAATAAAATGTCTTCAATTGGATTTGCCAGCAAAGAAAATGTGGAACAGCGGGAGTCTATGCGGGAAAAAGTTTTTGAATCTTTAAAGGAAGCATTCCGCCCGGAATTTTTGAACAGGATAGACGAAATTGTGATATTCAATTATTTAAAGCAATTGGAAATTAAGAGAATTGTGGATTTGGAATTGGCAAAAGTTGAAAAAAGATTGGCCACCAAAGAAATTAAGATTGAAATTTCTGACAAGGCAAAAGAACTTTTAATAAAAGAAGGATTCGACCCGAACTTGGGAGCGCGCCCGATGAAAAGGGTAATTCAGAAATTAATATTGGACCCTTTGTCTGTTAAAATCGTCACCAATGAAATTTCTGAAGGTAGTAGAGTTATGCTCGACGAGAAAGACGGTAAAATGATTTTCGAATTGCCAAGAATCCTGCCAAAACCAGTCGAAAAAAGAAAATTAGCAACCTCAAAAAAATAAATAAAAAAAGAAGGATAAAACCTTCTTTTTGATTGCAATTTTTTATTAAAAAAGGCAATATGCAATTGAGCACATTTCAAATTTATAGGAGATAAAAAGATGGACCTTTCGGTAAACATTGCGGGAATAAGATTACAGAATCCAATTATGCCGGCCTCGGGCACTTTTGACTTTGGGGAGCAATATTCTAAAATCGAGGGATTTGATATTCGCCGGCTGGGGGCAGTGGTGACAAAAGCCACTACCGTAAAACCGCGCGATGGTAACGCATCTCGGCGCTTGATTGAAACGCCCTCGGGAATGATAAACTTCATAGGTTTGGCGAATGTTGGGCTGGCGGAGGTGATAAAAACAAAATTGCCTCATTTGTTGCAGATGACCTCGTGTCCTGTGATAGTGAATATTGCTGGAAATACTGTGGAAGAATATGAAGAGCTTGCGCAAGTTCTGGGAAAAGTGCCAGGAGTGGCCGCCTTGGAAGTTAATATTTCCTGTCCCAATGTTAAATCGGGAGGAGTTGCTTTTGGTCAAGATTCTGTGTTGGCAGCAGAAGTTGTTGCCGCTACGCGAAACGCAACTGATTTGCCTTTGATTGTAAAATTGACCCCTAATGTGGCTAGCTGTTTGCCGGTTGGTTTGGCAGTGATTAAAGCCGGAGCAGATGCTTTATCGCTGGTAAACACTTTTAAAGCCAGGGCAAGAATCAGAAATGGACCGCATAAAGGCGAATGGATTGAAGGCGGGCTTTCGGGTCCGTGTATTAGGCCTTTGGCTTTGCGGCATGTTGCTGATTTAGCAAAAGGATTAGCTGTTAACCAAATTTGCACGCCAATTATCGGTATGGGCGGTATTAGTTGTTTGGACGATGTTTTGGATTTTATCGAAAGTGGAGCTGTGGCTGTTCAAATTGGAACAGCCAACTTCATTAAACCTTTGTTGATGATGGAGTTAATCGACCAGCTCGCCAATTGGCTGGCTGAAAACCGTTTTGCAAGTTTTCAAGATTATCTCGATAAAATAAGGCCTTGCGATTAATGCAAGGCTATTTTTTTGCAGTTGTGGTATACTTATTTGTTATGGATAAAGCAAAGCCCAACCGAATAATTGCTCACCTGGATATGGATGCGTTTTTTGCTTCAGTGGAGGAAAGATACACGCCAAGGTTTCGCGGTTTGCCGATTGTGGTTGGGTCGGATCATAAAAATGGGATGGGACGGGGAGTAGTTTCCACTGCTAACTATAAAGCTCGCGAATATGGGATTCATTCTGCTTTGCCAATTGCCAAAGCATGGCAGCTTTCCGAGGAAGCTAAGAAACAAGGAAAGCCTGAAGTGATTTTTTTGCCGGTGGATTTTGAGCTTTATGAAAAAAGCTCGGCAAATATTTTCAGGATTATTTGCAAATATTCAGATTTTGTGGAACCTGCCAGCATTGACGAGTTTTATTTTGACTTGTCTTCTGCAAAGAATTTTAAAAAAGCGGAAATTGTCTGTAATAAAATAAAAGAAGAAATCAGGAAAGAAGAAAAGATTACCTGTTCTGTCGGAATCGGGCCGAATAAATTAATTTCCAAGATTGCGGCTGGATTTAAGAAGCCCGATGGAATGTTTGTTGTTTTGCCAGTAGAAGCAGAAAGTTTTCTGGAGCCTTTGCTTATCAGGAAAATTCCTGGCATTGGGCCAAAAACCGCAGAAGTTTTAAATGGGTTAGATATAATCATAGTTGAAGATTTAAAAAAGTTTTCGAAAGATAAATTAAAAGATTTGTTCGGAAAATGGGGCGAGGATTTATATTATAAGGTTCGCGGGATTGATGACTCGCCGATTGTGCTGGAAAGGGAAGCAAAGTCTATTGGCGAGCAGTCAACATTTGAAATAAACACCTTATCTGCGTTATTTGTAAGCGATGAATTGGCTAAAATGTGCAGAAGCGTTTTTGGCAGTTTTAGAACGAGCGGATTTGATAAATTCAAGACTATTGCAATTACTGTGCGCTTTTCTGATTTTGAAACCAAAACTTCGGCCAAAACCCTGAAAACAGAGCTGACCATAAAAAATTCAAAGGAATTAGAGTTTGAAGCCTTAAAGCTCGTACTGCCGTATTTTGACAGGAGAAAAAATCCGAAATTGAAGCAGATCCGCCTGATTGGCGTGCGGATAGAAAATTTGGTAAAATTAAATAATGCTGAAAGGCAACAGAATATTTTTGGCAATAATTATTAGCGCCGTGATAATCGGCGGGTTTTTATATTTGGCGGGAAAAAATCTGAATACAGCTGTAGCGCCGAAAAATTTATCGCCTCAAGCGCAAATACAGATAAAAAATATTTCTTCTTCGCAAAGTTCTAGCGTTGTCTCGTGTGGAGCGGCTGAAAATACTATTGTCACAAAAGTGATTGATGGAGACACAGTTGTGGTGGAGGGGGGCTATCATGTCAGATTAATTGGCATGGATGCCGATGAAACGGGTTATCCGTGTTTTACTCCTGCAAAAACTCGGCTAGAAAATTTGGTTTTGGGAAAAATGGTAAAATTGGAAGAAGACAAAACAAATGTTGACCAATATGGCAGATGCTTGAGATATATTTTTTTGAATGGATTAAATATTGATGTACAATTAGTAAAAGAAGGTTTGGCAGTGGCGAGATTTTATAATGACGTAAAATACAAGGCAGAAATTACGCAAGCGGAAAAACTGGCGCAAGAAACTAAAACCGGCTGCAAATGGTCTGGAAATTCACAACTGGTAAAATAAGGATTTTAATTTTATCTATTTTTGTTTTATCAACAGGATTTTTTGTTTTGCTTAATGCAAAAAATATTTCTTCCAAATTTTTTGCGGCTTCCATTCTGCCCGCAACCGAAAAAGTAGAAATTTTGCATTCAGAAAGTGCGTCTTTGGAAAGCCCTGCTTCATGCGAAGTTACGCCAGAAGAGCTGGCTGAAATAAAGCAGGAATTGGCTTTTTTGCAGCAGGAAATAAATCAAATTACTGCAGCAGGAAACAATCAGAGCAAAACAGAAAAGTCCGATCAGAAAGCGGCGGAAAAAAAGGATGAAAAATCGGAAGCGTCCGAATATCTCAAAATTTTGATTTCCGAGGTCCAGGTTGCATCCGTTGGCAATGAAAAACAGGAATTTGTGGAGCTTTATAACCCGAACAATTTTGGAGTAGACCTGACTGGCTGGTATTTGCAAAGGAAAACTTCGGGGTCGTCAGACTGGTCAAGCTATGCGGCAAGCAGTTTGTTTTCAGGAAGGACAATATTGGCAAATGGATATTTTTTAGTTGCGCGAAGCGGGTATTTTCCGTTTGCAGACATTTTTACCGACAGCGCCATAACAAGCGACAATTCCTTTGCTTTAAAAAATTCTAAAGGGGAAATTTCCGATAAGCTGGGTTTTGGAAGCGCGGTAGATTTTGAATTTATGCCCGCTTTGAGTCCCGATAATAACCAGACAATAGGAAGAAAAATAGTTAACGGTTTAGAACAGGATACAGACAGTAATTTTAATGATTTTGAACTCCAGACTCCAACGCCCCGTATGCCAAATTTAGCTTATACTCAGCCAATCCAAACTATTCAGCCTATTCAAATAGCCAGCGGCGGCGGAGGCGGGCCTGCTGTTAAAACCAATTATCCTCAAATTTTGATTTCGGAAGTTAAAATTGCCGAAAAAACAGACGATAAAAATATTTTTTTAGAGCTTTATAATCCGAATAATTCCGATATTGATTTGAGGAATTGGTATATTTTTCGCAACGATTCTTCGTTCATAACCAAAAGCGCCCTGTCTGACAAAACTATTTTGGCCGGAGGTTATTTTTTACTGGCAAAGCAGGATTCTGACTTTATGGGCAGCGCCGATGTGGTTTTTGACGGAATATTAAATGAAAATGATAAAATTTCCTTAAAAAATCCAAATGGCGACGTGGTAGACGAAGTTGGTTGGACAATTATCCAGGCGGGCGCGTCCTGGGGCAGGAAATGGGACATCGAATCGAATTCTTATGGCGATTTTGAATTGGATAATCTAACTCCCAAAGCCCAGAATGTGGCCTATACAGTTCCGTCAGATTCTTCGTCGTCGGCATCATCTTCATCGTCATCTAACAATTCTGGTTCAGACGATATAACAAATCCGCCCGATTCTTCTTCGTCCAGCTCGTCATCTTCTTCTTCTTCGTCTTCGGTCCCAACAATTACGAGTTATAATTTCAACGGACTGGCTCAAAATATTATTACAAATCCGGTAAAGAATCCTGTCCAAATCAATCTTATTGCTAACGAAGATGTTGACTGGGTATCTGTCAAGATTGAAAATGCATCTGATTCTACCATATATAAATATTTTTATCCCGGCTCATCATGCGACGGGAAATCAAGTTGCACGAGCCAGTGGAATGGCTCAACATCGCACGGAATTTTAGCTGACGGAGATTATGAAATCAAAGTTTATATCAAGAATGCGTCTGCCAACGAATTTAATGACTATATTTTTCCTTATAAAATATCTGTAAATACAGCTTCGCCATGATTAGGGTATTGGCTTGTTATTGTGTTTTTAATGTGTTATAAAAAATGACATGGATTTATCTAATTTGGAAGAAATTTTAAATCCGCCAGGTGGCGGAGAGCCGAAATACCGCATAAAACAGGCGAAAGAGGCGGTTTTTAAAAACCTTATTTCTGATTGGTCAGAGGCAACTTTTTTTTCCAAGGAATTGCGCGATAAATTAAATGAAGAATGTCCACTTGAAATCAAGGCCGATGTTTTGGTTTCTAAAAAAGAAGATTCTGTAAAAGCCAGAATAACTTTAAAAGATGGGCTGATAATTGAAGCTGTTTTAATGCGCCATGCCGATGGGCGTAATACGGTTTGCGTTTCTTCCCAGGTGGGATGTCCCTTGGGATGCCTGTTTTGCGCCACAGGAAAAATGGGATTTAAAAGGAATTTGTCTGCCAACGAAATTTTAGAGCAAGTAGTTTTTTTTGATCGGTATTTAAAATCAGAGAATCAAAAAGTGACCAATGTCACCTTTATGGGCATGGGCGAGCCATTTTTAAACTACGAAAACGTCTGGGAAGCAGTTGAAATTTTAAATGACCACAAATATTTTAATATTGGCGCAAGGTCAATTTCCATTTCAACAGCCGGCATCATTAAGGGAATTGAAAAGCTCAGTCAGGAGAAATTGCATGTCAACTTGGCGATATCTTTGCACGCTCCAAATGACAAGCTAAGAAGTTCGTTGATGCCCATAAATAAAAGGTTTCCGCTAAAAGACGTTTTAAAAGCAGTTGAGGATTACGTGAAAAAAACCAACCGAAAAGTGATGTTTGAGTATGTTTTGATTAAAGGCATGAATGATTCCAATGAAGATGCTATGGAATTAGCAAAAATAATGGACAAGAAATTATATTTTATTAACTTGATTTTGTATAATGAAACCCTCTCGGCGGGCGAAGCTGGAATCTTTAAGCCATCAGAAACAAAAAGGGTGGAAGCGTTCCGGGCAATTCTTGAAGAATTAAAAATAAGGTATACTCAGCGTTACCGGTTTGGAGATGACATACAGGCGGCTTGCGGACAATTTGCCACATCAAATAATCCACATATGTAATTGTGGATTTTTTGTGGTATAATTTAAAAACGTATTTGAAAATGCTCCTTGATTTTTTTTTATTTTTTTGGTAGGTTTATTCAATGAATGATTTTATCCGGCTTACAAATGCAGTCTATAAAATTCTGGAATTTTTCCCAGAAGCCGATCCGTTAAAGCACAGGGCAAAAGACAAAGCCTTGGTAATAATGGAGCGTTTGGTTTTAATAACCGAGGCTTCCGGCTGGACTTCATTTCAAAATGAAAAAATAAAGGCAGAGCTTTCAGAAGACATTGAAATAATTTTGGGATATTTATGGATTGCCAAAACACAGGGCTGGCTGAATTCGGCAAATTATTTGATTGTGGCAAATGAATATGAAAAAATAAAATCAGATTTGAAACCCATAATAATCGAGGCAACCCAGAAATTGCCACTTATCCAAGAGCCAGCGGAACCCGTAGTAAAAGAAATAGAGCTTAGGCAACGCCCGCCTCTAGATAAACTTCCGGCGAGGCAAAGCAAAATTATAGAATTTTTGGGCAAAAACGGCAAAGCTCAGGTTATGGATTTGCAGACCGTTTTGCCAGATATCACTAAAAGGACTATTAGGAGAGATTTGGATGAATTGCTTGAGTCGGGCAGAATAATAAGATTGGGAGATTTCAACCAAGTATTTTATAAGCTTGCGTAGCGTAGTAGTATAAACTTTTAGGGGTAGGACAGGATGGGACAATATAGTTCAAAGATGGGACATTTTTCTCAATAGAGGATGTCCTAGCGAAATAGTCAGGAAATCATTGACTTTTTTTGTTATTTATAGTAATATTTAAGGGATTTAGATGGATAATTTAAATGAACAATTTAGTCAGATTTATGACCAATATATCGATAAGATATATCGTTTTGTTTACCTGAAAGTCGGCGGGCAGGAGATAGCTGAGGATATTACCTCTAAGGTGTTTACTAAGGGGTGGGAAGCCTTCCAAGGCTCAACAGAGGGCATTAAAAACCCGGGCGCCTTCTTATACCAAATAGCCAGAAATGCGGTTGTAGACCATTACAGGGCCAAGGATAGGTCAAAGACCATATCGGTTGATGCCGGGCCGGAAATAGCTGACCCTGGGACAAGCGCCCAGGATAAGGCAATTCTAAACGCAGATGTTGGCCTTATAAAAAAGTCCATACAAAAGCTTAAAAAAGAACATCAGGACATTATAATTTGGTATTACCTGGAAGACATGCCAGTGGCCCAGATTGCAGAGCTTTTAGGAAAGCCGGCCGGAACAGTCAGGGTGATGCTTCATAGAGGATTGAATGATTTGAGGGATGTAATAAACTCATAGTCTCGAGCGTCATACTTATACAAGGCATACAATGGCTCAAATCACACAAAAACAACTTGAGGAGCAGATAAAAATGCTCAAACAAATCAAGCCCAATCAAGAATGGGTTTCTTTGCTTAAGTCGCAGATCTTAGCTGAAAAAAACGCCGAAGAAAATGCAATATCAAATCCAGCGAAATTTGCCGGTTTTGCAAATATTTTTTCTTCTGCAATATTTCAAAGGAAATTGGCATATTCTTTTGCAGCCTTATTGATGATTGCCAGTGTATTATCCTTCGGATTGTACTTGTTTCCAGCGGGAAATAAGTCAGACCAAACAGCATCTTTGACTGGACAGAATGCTTTAAAGCAGAATGTGGTTGCACTTAATGCAAATATCAAAAATTTGCAAACCAGCACAATAAAAAGAACAGCAGCCATAAAAGAAATCAGCAATAGCGTAAAGCAATTGACTATTGATTTGAAGGCGGGAACAGCCGATCCTTCCACAATAAAAGAAATTGCAAACGGATTAAAAACATTGGCCAGCGTGCAGGGAACAGATTTATCAGCAAATTCTGAAATTTCAGGATTATATGAAATAGTGGTGCAGGCCCAGATTGCGGATTTAAAAAAAACAACTTTGACAGACGGCCAGAAGACAATATTGGCGGAAATTGAAGATTTGTACGCCCAGAAAAATTATGGGGCAGCTTTGGAAAAGATTTGGGGTTTGGCTAACAGTTCTTCGAGCAGTTCGGAAAGTTCCAGTTCCAGTCCAAGTTCAGCAAGTTCAGTTTCATCAAGCTTAATAGATAAATAAAAAATACGTATACGAGTTGTCCCGCCCTCTGCGCCATGAATAGAGCTTAGAGGGTGAGACAACTCGCTAAATTAAACATTTGACGAGCCATTGTTCGTGATTAGTACGTAAAATCGCGAGCAAATAAGGTCGACAGGCGAGAAATTAAAAAATAAAAATTAAAATATAAAAATACAATAAAATGAGTATTAAAAGAACAATTATAACAACCATTTTGGCTTTGGCCTTGGTTGCAACAGTTGCTCCTGCCGCAGCTCAAGCTGACACATTGTCAAGCTTAATGGCACAAATCTCTGCATTGCAAGCTCAAATTGCTTCATTGCAAGGAGGCGCAAATGCCGGAACAGGATTATGCGCAGGCGTAACATTCACTCGCACCTTAGCGGTAGGATCAACAGGTTCAGATGTAAAATGCTTACAGCAAATGTTGTCTGTAAAACCAACATCAGGATACTTTGGCCCTGTAACTTTGGCTGCAGTAAGGGAATATCAAGAATCAAAAGGATTCGTACCTGCAAACCAGGTTGGTCCACAGACAAGGCAAGCATTGAATGCTTCTCTTTCAGCAGTAACACCAGCTGGTAATTTCCCAGCAGGTTGCACATCAACAGCAGGATTTAGCACAACAACAGGCTTGTCTTGCTCATCACCAGTTGGGAATTTCCCAGCAGGTTGCGCATCAGCAACAGGATTTAGCTCTACAACAGGAGTATCTTGTTCAACAGGTACAGGAACAGTAGGAGGAACAGGATTTTTAACAACTCCTGAATTGTCTGCTTCACCAGCTTCAAATGCAAACATTATAGCAACATCAAATGTTCCTGTATTGGGAGTTGACGTGAGAGCAACCGGCTCTGACATAACTGTCAACAGCGCGGAAGTTGAATTGACTGTAATTAAGAATGCAGCATCTCAAGAATTTCCAGCAATAGCAGTACAAAATCTTTATGTATATGATGGTTCAACATTGTTGGGCACATATCCAGTTAATACAAGCACAGTTCTTACAGGTTCAAACAGCACAGAGTATTACATGATTTTGTCAGGATTCAGATTTGTTGCGCCAGTTAACACAACAAAATCTTTGACAATTACAGCTGATTTCACACCTGGTTTGGAAACAAACAGGGTTTTGACAATCAACTTGTTTGACCAAGGATTAAGAGGAGTAGATGGATCTGGAGCATACACAACAGCAAGCGCATTAGTTAATGCTGCAACAGTTTCAGGTGCTACAGTAACAAACTCAACTTCAAATTACAGACAGCAAACAGTAACATACACTACAGTTGGCTCATCCACTTTGACAGTAAGTATTGATCCTAGCACCCCAGCTTCTACTGATGTTGCTATCAATCATACAAGCGGAACAACAGACGTTCCAGTGTCCGTACTTGATGCCAAATCAACAACAGGAGCTTCAAAGATTACAAGCGTGGTCTTGACAGTTCAAGGAACCCTTCCAGCAACTGGCAAAGTAAATGCTCTTAAGCTTTACGATGGTTCAATATTGTTAGGCTCACAGTCTTTGTCAAGCGCAGCATCCGGAGCAACAGCAACATTCAGCAACCTTTCAATCCCTGTAGCACAAGATGCTACAAAGGCTTTGACCGTAAAGGTTGATGTAGCAGCCGGCACCAATGCCATTAACGCTACTACACTTAAGGTAAACTTAGCGTCATCGGCCATTACATACCAGACACCAGCCTTATCAAGCACAACAGCAACAGGGACAGCAGCTGGAAACTATATGTACTTCTATGACGGCGGAGCAACTGCAATAGGTCTTGTTTCTACAAGCATTGCCTATACGCCTAACTCGACAACTTCCGGTTCGGGACTTGCCACAGGCGTACTTACATTCAGCTTCAAAGCAAATGGAGGCACAACAACAGAACCAGTAGTAGGAGACTTTACAGTTCAATCTTGTACTGTCGCAGGTTCTTGCACAACTCCTTCTACAGCTATTCAGGTTACCCCAAACAACAGCACATCAGGTATTGCTGATCAGGGTACAGCAACTGTAGCTATAAGCGGTTCATTCCAGAAGCTTGCACTTGCTAGCGGTTATTATTACTTCAAAGTTACTGCCATTAATTGGGCAATGACAGGAGTAACAGGAACATTATCAACATCTTCAGGTACCGATAATGATGCCTCTGCAATAACCAACTGGCAGACAAGTCCTGTATACGTTTACTAGTTTTTGCTGAATGCCTTCTTGTGAAAGGCAGACACGCAAACAAAAAGCCGCCCGAAAGGGCGGTTTTTTGTTGGACTAATAACTTTATAAAGTTTAGCTGAACTATTATTAGAAGCTTTTGAGAAAGGCTTCAATCTGGGCTGTTAGCGCCGGGTTTGATTTGATAATTTCGCCGGCTAATTGTCTGGCCATTGTATAATTTCCTAATTCTTTATAAACAAGCATTAAAGAGGTCTTATACTGAACTTCTCCGGGGTTTATTTCTGATAATTTTTGATAAAGCGGGAGCATTTCTTTGTAATCTTTATTTTCTATGTAAGCTGCAACTAATTGTCTCAAAGAAATTTCATTTTCAACGGGATATCCTTTTTCTTTTGCTTTTTCTATAAAATCTTTTCTTTCTGTATAATTGTTTGAATAAATATCAATTAGCCCGGATATCCATAAGCATTTTCCGCTTTCAGGGAATATTTTCAAGCAATAATCAGATTGTTCTTCCGCTCTATTGAAATCTTTTAGGGAAGCACTGGCCATAAAATAACTGGAAAGGATTGCGGTGTTTTTGGGGCTCAATTCCAAAGCTTTTTGAAAAGCAGCATTGGATTTTTTTATAATTTCCGGATCTTTATTTCCCTTCGCTTCGGTTGCCAAAGATTCTCCCAAACGGAGCCAATTTTTGTAGTCATAAGGTTGCAACTTTGTATTTGCTTCATCAATTTCTTTAACTTTTTCCGTAATCAAAATTTCCTCTTCGGGATGTTTGATAATCCTATCTACCAGCAGGTTTAAATAAATTGAGTTCGTGAAAGGAAGAAAAAAAGTATTTATTTTAGACTGTTCGTCTAAAATTTTAGAAGCTTCTTGCCAGTTTTCTGTTTCCAGAGCTTGGGCAATATTAAGTTGCTCATTCATTTGTACGGGTACAAAGTTATACTGCCAAAGGAAAATTATTAAAATTAAGAACAAAATTATAAGAGCCGGCACTCTGATAAAATTAAACTTGTTTTCTTTTGGTTCAATGATTTTTGCTTGCTCTGAGTTTGACGAAATTAGGTGCAAAGAATAAGCCGAGAACAAGAAAAAGACAAGCATGATTGCAAATCCGTCAATGCTTGCCAGAGAAGCTATAAAAAGGGCCATAAACCCTGCTTGCAGGCCATTAGCATGGGGGTGTTGCTGCTTGATTTTTTGAAGCTGCCAAAGAAGAGAAAAAAAGAAAATAAGATAAAAAATTAAAGCAAAAATACCGGAGTCTATTAAAATTTGTATCAAATAATTATGCGCTCTATCAAAGGTACCTAAATTTTCCATTTCAGGCAAGGTGGGATCATAGTGCTTGTTGAAGGCAATATAAAAGTTTTCAGGGCCGTATCCAAAATATGGTTTTTCAAAAAATGCATTAATCGATATTTTCCAAACAGATATTCTTGATGGATCGGCCGAAAGGCCGCTTGCCAGTGTTGTCATTCTCTGAGTTGGACTTTTTATAAAACTTGGCCATTTTTCATAAATTTGAGGACTGGCGCTTAAAAAGAAAATAAAAACAGCAAATATAACTGGCAAGACTACTGCGCCTATTTTTATAGCTTTCCTTGTTTTCGGGTAAAAAATTAAAAAGCAAAATAGTCCGACCGCCAAGCCCAAAATGGCAGCTCTGGTTTGGGTTATAAAAATAATTACAAAAGAATAAAAAACAGTTAAAAATAAGTATAAATATTTTTTTACTTGCCCTGAGGGATTCGAAGGGTTTTTTTCTGATATAAAAAACGACAAGGAAAGAAATAAAAGCGGCAAAAGATAAAGGGCAAGAATTATAGGATTTCCCAATGTAGAGGGTGGCCGCATATTTGCTGCGACAATAAAACTGCCAAAAACGCTGAATTGCTGGAGTATGGAAAATAGCCCTATTAAAAATCCGACAATCAAAGAAAAATCAAGCAATTTTCTCCAGTCCTTGTCTTTTGCAACCATAAAAACCATAAGGCAGAAAAAAATAAGAAAAGCAAAATTAATGAATCCGGCTCCTCTCATTGGGCTTCCCCACAAACTGAATGAAGTATCCACCGATGTTAATGTTGAAATAAAAACCGCAATAAAATAAGCCAAGAGCGAGATTACGGGCAAAAAAAGCTTAGAATGGGGATTAAAGGATTCTTTTATTTTTTGGAGGCTTATTTTTTCTTTAAAAAGATAAATGAAGACTAAGATAGCCAGCAGGGATCTGAATAATACAGCCTGTATCCATGATGACGGTGAAAACCATGGGCTGATGTTCAATAACGGCAGAGCTAAAATAACAAAAAAACCAGCCAGATAGGCCCATCTAAATTTGCTTGTATTATTTTTTTTCATATTTTTGATATTGTTTGCAAAAACAAATTTTTTACGTTTTCAGCGTTTTTACCGAATATTTTCAAGATTTCTTCCCAGGTGACTGTTTCTTCTTCCATCCAGCTGTCGTAGTCTGTAGATATTGCCACTGCCGCATATTTTATGCTAGCTTCGTTGGCCAATATGCATTCAGGGGCAATGGACATATTAATCACGTCAGCTCCCCAAATGCGGAACATCTTTGACTCTGCCCTGGTGGAAAATCGGGGTCCTTCTATTGTGATTACAGTTCCCTTAGGGTGCAACTCAAGTTTTAACTCTTTTGCGCTTTCAATTATAGCTTGGCGCAATTCTTCTGAAAAAGGGTCGGGCATGGCCGTATGCTTTGCATTTTCTGCTCCGCCTGCAAATTCATCATAGTAGGTTATTTTTCTGTGCCTTGTAAAATCAATGAATTGGTCCAAGGCCACCAGGTCGCCCCTTTCAATTTCTTTTTTCAGGCTTCCGCAGGCAGTGCTGGCAAGTATGCTTTTTACGCCAAGCTCTTTTAATGCCAAAATATTTGCCCTAAAATTAATTTGCGTAGGGGGAATAGTGTGGTGCCTGCCGTGCCTTGCCAAAAATGCCACTTTTTTCCCTTTTATTTCGCCGATTTTTATCGGTGAGCTCGGCCTGCCGTATCTGGTTTCTATTTCCAAATCTTTTGCATTTTTCAAAATGTCCGCGTCGTCCAAACCCGAACCCCCGATTATGCCAATTTCAGCAATATTATTATCCATATTTTACCAAAGAATTTATTTTATAGCCCTTCAGGGCTTTTTTGCCTTTTAAATATTCAAGCTCGATCAAAAAATCAATGCCGATTATTTTTCCTTTAAGCTTTTTTACCATATTAACAGAGGCTTTCATAGTGCCTCCGGTGGCCAAAACGTCGTCTATGACAAGTATTTTTTCGCCGGGCAAAATGGAATCTTCATGCATTTCTATGGTGTTGCTTCCATATTCCAAAGCATATTCTTCCGATATCGTTTTTGGCGGAAGTTTTCCTTTTTTTCTTATTAAAACTAATCCGGTTTTCAGCTTGTAAGCCAAAGCCGCAGCCAATAAAAATCCTCTGGCGTCTATGCCCACAATTTTGTCTATTTTTTGTCCAGAATGCAGTTTGGCGAATTCATTGATCATGGCCGAGAATGATTTCTTGTCTCCGAGCAGGGGACTTATGTCTTTGAAATTTATCCCTGGCTTTGGCCAATCGGGAATTTCCATGATTTTTAGCTTAAGCGGATTGTTGTTTTTCATGTTTGTTTATGATATAAAGAAAAAATCAAAAAATCAATGAAGAAACTCATAATTGTCTCCGGATATTTCAATCCGCTCCATATAGGCCACATAAATTATTTCCGGGAAGCCAAAAATTCGGGAGATGTTTTGGTTGTAATTTTGAATAATGACGAGCAGGTAAAAATAAAAGGAAGCATGCCATTTATGCATGAGTTAGAGAGGCTTGAAATAATAAAGGCGATAAAATATGTCGATGAAGTTTTTCTATCTGTAGACAAAGATGGTTCTGTTTGTGAAAGCTTGAAAGCTGTCGCAAAAAATCATCCGGATTGCGAATTATTCTTTGCTAACGGCGGAGATAGGCATACGGGTAATATTCCTGAAGAGGAAATTTGCCAGGAATTTAATATTAAGCTGATCGATGGCGTCGGAGGCGGAAAGGTCCAGAGCTCTTCTTGGCTATTAAAAAATATAGAAAAGTAATATTGATACCTTTTGACCCTTCTTGACGCCGTGTCAAGAAGGGTTTAACATTATTCTATGGTAGATGAAATCAAATCAAACAAGATATACACCCCGAAAGAAGCTCGGGATTTTTTGAAAGTCTCAGAAAGCACAATGAAGAGAATGCTTAAAGGGGGCGTTATCAAGGCTTATAAGGTTTCTGGCCAATATAGGCTTTGGGGTGATGAAATTTTACGGCTTGTTTCACCGAAATTGGAATCGGGAGCATACAAAGCCTATAAAAACCTCAGAACAAAAACTAAAGATATAATTGGAAAATGGTAGCCTTTGAGCGCCCAGAAAAATCATACTGCACGATAGTCATGTATCACTATGTCAGGAATATGTATGAGACGGACTATCCTGGTATAAAAGGATTGCTTATTAAGGATTTTATCAAGCAGATAGATTATATATGCAAAAATTATTCAGTGATAAAATTAGAGGATTATACTGGGTTGATTAAGGCCAAAAAAGCAGTTCCCAATAATGCCTGCATTTTGACTTTTGACGACGGTTTCAAAGATCATTATACGAATGTTTTTCCAATCTTGAAAAAGAAAAAACTGCCTGCCACTTTTTTCCCTTTGACTCAGCCATTATCTGAATTTGTCGTGCCAGCTGTCCATAAAACACATTTTTTATTGGCAAAGCTGGGCGCCCCAAGATTTGCCGAAGAGATCAACAGTGTAATGGAAAAAAAGTTTTCCGAATTCAGCACCGAATATTTTATCGATGATAAAATAAAAAAGGCAAAAAGATATAAATGGGATGATAACTTGTCGGCAAACTTAAAATGGACAATATCTGCAATGCCCGTCGAAATAAAAAATAAAGTTTTTAATTTTATTTTCAGCAAATATTTTGAAGACGAAAAAGAATTTTGCAAAAATTTATATATGAGTTTTGATCAAATGCGGGAAATGATAGAAGGAGGAATGAGTTTTGGATCTCACTCTGTGACACATCCGGCGCTTTCTAAATTAAGCTCCGAGGAACAGGATAAAGAAATCAGAAATTCAAAAATAACGCTTGAAAAAGAGCTTGGAGTAAAGATTAGCGCCTTTTCCTATCCGTACGGGGATTTCAATGAAGCAACAATAGACATTTTGAAAAAAGAAGGGTTTTTATGCGCGGTGACAACAAATGCCGGACTGAATAAAGAAAACGATGCAAACCTTTTTACCCTGGACAGATTAGATACGAATGATTTGTGTAAAATAAATGAAAAATAAACAAAAAATATTGGCGATAATTCCTGCCCGCGGAGGATCAAAAAGAATTCCCAAAAAGAATATCAAGCTTTTGATGGGTAAACCTTTGATTACTTACACCATTGAAGCCGCCCTGAAAAGCAAATACATAAATAAGGTTGTTGTTTCCACTGATGATGGCGAAATTGCTGGAATCTCTGAAAAATATGGCGCCGAAGTGATAAAAAGGCCCAAAAAATTGGCAAAAGACACAACTCTGACATTTCCGGTGGTAGAACACGCGCTTGAATGTCTGGCAAAGAACGAAAATTACAAACCCGATATGGTTATTTGGCTTGAACCGACATCTCCGCTAAGAGGTGAATTTCATGTAGACAAGGCAATTGAACAATTTTTAAAAGACCGATGCGACTCTTTATTGAGCGTTTGTTCTTTTGTGGCATTTTTATGGGAAATAAAAAATAATAAAGCTGCACCCTTGAATTATAATTTGAAGAAAAGATTAAGGACTCAGGACAAAAAACCCGATTATAGGGAAAATGGCGCGATATACATAACAAAATATGAGATAATTGTGAGAAAACACAATATTTTAGGCAAAAAGATAGGTTTGTATATAATGCCAGAGCAAGATTCTGCTGATATAAATACAGAAGAAGATTTCATTGCATGCGAAGATATTTTACGGAATAAAAACCCATAAAATGCAATTATGAAAAACATAACATTAGGCAATATTACAATAGGCGATGGAAATCCATGTCTTATCATACCCGACGGTTGCGACAATCACTTGGGCTCTGTGGACAGGGCAAAAGAAATGGCTTATGCCGCGAAAAAGGCAGGAGCTGAAATTATAAAGTGGCAAATGCATCTGCCCGAGGAAGAAATGCTGAAAGACGAAGCAATAGCCGCTTCCAAGGAATCGCTTTCAAAATGGGGTTCAATTTGGGATTTTTATAAGAAATTTGCGTTATCCGTTGATGATCATTGTAAATTAAAGGAATATTGCGATCAAATAGGCATACAATATTTTTGCACGCCATTTTCTCTGAAAGCGGCGCAGATACTTGATGAGATGGGGGTTTTTGGCTTTAAGATAGGGTCGGGAGAAACGGAAGATTTGCTGATGCTGGAAGAGGTGGCAAAGATAAAAAAACCTATGATTATTTCCACTGGCATGAGTGATTTTTCAGACATTGATGCTACAGTGAAAGTCTTAGAAAAAAACGATACGCCATATGCATTGGCTCATTGCCTTTCAATATATAAAAATCAGAAGGTAAATCAATTAAATTATAAAGTTATTTCAGAGCTTAAAAGCAAATATGGGGTCCCGGTTGGCCTTTCAGACCATACTCCGCCGGAACTGATTAAGACATTAAAAAATGTAGAGGTAAGCCATGAAGCCAGAATATGGGCTGCTGTTCATCAGGGATCAAATTTTATCGAAAAGCATTTCACTTTAGACCGTGGACAAAATGACCCTGACAGCGGTTTTTCGCTGAATCCTGATGATTTAAAAAATCTTATTGAAATTGTCCGGTCAGCGGAAGAGGCCATGGGTGGCGAAAGGGAAATTTTTGATGAAGAAAAGCCCGTAGCGAAATGGGCGAAACGCAGCATTGTTTCTTCGGTTGATATCCATCAAGGATCGCATATAAATCGCGAAATGCTGACTTCAAAAAGGCCGGGCACAGGCATTCGTTCAAGAGATTATCAGCAAATCATCGGCAAGAAAGCCAAAGTTTTAATTCCTAAAAATACTTTAATAAAATGGGAGCAAATAGAAAATTAAGGGTTGTACTTGTCTCAGAGAGGCGGGCAGATTATTCCAGGTTGAAGCCCATTATGCAACTTATGAAAAAAGATCCGTTTTTTGATTATAAATTAATTGTCACAGGAAAGGATTCAGATATAGAATTTATTAAAAAAGACGGGTTTAAGATAGCATCTTTTATTCCAATGTATAAAAAAGATACTCCCGACAGCGGAGCGGAAATGACAAGAGGTTATAGTCGCGTTATGGCAGGCCTAGCGGATTCTTTCGAGAAATTAAAACCGGATTTGATATTCTCGGGTTTTGACATCGGCGCAAATCTTTGCGCAGCAATCGTGGGCGCGCATATGAACATTCCCGTTGCCCATCTTATGGGAGGAGAAGTTACCGGAAGCATAGACGAATCAATAAGGCACGCAATGTCAAAATTCAGCCATATTCATTTTCCGGCCACCAAAGAATCGGCGAGGAGGCTGACAAAAATGGGTGAAGATTCCAGGTTTATTTTTATCGTGGGATGTCCGGCGATAGATGCGCTTTTGCAAGCCCCGGTAATGGAAAAAAATGAGATTGCAAAAATTTTGAAAATTGATCCCCAAAAACCATACGCCCTTGTTATTCAGCATTCAGTAACGACTGAAGCTGACCTGTCGGGGACTCAAGTGGAAAAAACATTGCAGGCAGTTAAAGAAATGGGAATTCAGGCGGTCGGGATTTATCCCAACAATGACGCAGGAACTAATAAAATTATTTCTGTAATCCGCAATTCTAACATCCGCTTTGTCAAAAATCTGTCTCCGGAAGTTTTTTCTAACGTTTTGCGGAATTGCGAAGTTCTTATAGGGAATTCTTCTTCAGGGATTCGCGAGGCTGCAACTTTTCATATTCCCGTAGTTAACATAGGAACGCGTCAGCAGGGAAGAGAGCGGCCTAAAAATGTAATTGATGCCGGTTATAACAAAGAAGAGGTTAAAAAAGCGATTAAGAAAGCGGTTTATGACAAAAATTTTAAAAAAATAGTTCAAAAAGCCAAAAATCCTTACGGCGATGGACATTCTGCGGCAAGAATTGTCAAAATTTTAAAGGAATTAAACATTAAAAAAATTCCTCTGCAAAAACAATTTGTAGATTAAATTTATGTCAAAAGATAATTTTTTTAAAAATAAA
>CAIMDW010000037.1 GCA_903839895.1 Candidatus Staskawiczbacteria bacterium | reverse complement strand
TTCTTCGGATTTTTCCTCGGCCATGGATTTTCTCCTTTCCATTAAATTTAAAATGAGCTTAACATAAAAACTAACATATAATTTTTGCAGCGTCAAGAATTTACTCTCACAAAAATTTCTGATAGAATTAGCTAATTCAAACTATGGAACTGCCACCGCAATACAACGCAAAAGAGGTTGAGGACAAGATTTACCAGCTTTGGGAAAAAAGCGGTTTTTTTAATCCAGACAATCTGCCTGCCCGCCACAAAAAGCCTTTTATCATAATAATGCCTCCCACAAATGCAAATGGAAACCTTCACGCCGGGCACGCTTTAGTTATAACAATTGAAGACATAATGACACGGTACAAAAGAATGCGGGGATTCAAAGCGTTATGGCTGCCGGGCCTGGACCACGCCGGTTTTGAAACGCAAGTGGTTTATGAAAAACAGTTGGAAAAAGAAGGCAGGTCAAGGTTTAAGATGCAACCTGAGGAATTATACAAAGAAATTTGGGATTTTACTCAAAAAAACAAAGCCAACATAAACGGCCAAGTCAGAAAAATAGGAGCTTCATGCGACTGGTCCCGTGAAAAATTTACTTTGGACGATGACATTGTAAAAACCGTCAATTCCACTTTTGAAAAGTTAAAAAAAGACGACCTGGTTTACAAAGGCAAGAAAATCATCAACTGGTGCCCAAAACACCAGACTTCGCTTTCTGATTTAGAAACCAAAGACGAGGAAAAAGTTGATAAATTTTATTACTTAAAATACGGCCCTTTTGTAATTGCAACGGCGCGTCCCGAAACAAAATTTGGCGACAAATATGTAGTAATGCATCCCAAAGACAAAAGATATGCTAAGTACAAAGAAGGCCAAAAAATAGACTTGGAATGGATAAACGGTCCGATAACCGCAACTGTAATCAAAGACGAAGCCATTGATATGGATTTTGGGACCGGAGTTATGACAATCACTCCCTGGCACGATGCGGTTGATTTTGAAATTGCAGAAAGGCACAACCTAGAAAAAGAGCAGATCATTGATTTTTATGGAAAACTTTTGCCGATTGCCGAAGAATTTTCAGGAATGAAAATTTTAGAAGCCAGGCCAAAAATAATCGAAAAACTGCAAACAAAAGGGCTGGTTGAAAAAATTGAAGACGATTACAAGCACGTTGTAAAAACCTGCTACAAGTGCAACACACTGATTGAACCTCAGATAAAAGAACAGTGGTTCTTGAAAATGAAGCCTCTGGCCGAACCCGCGATAAAAGCGATTAAAAAAGGTGAAATAAAATTCATTCCCGAGCATTATAAAAAAATAGCCCTGCATTGGCTAAATAATATTATAGATTGGAACATCTCACGCCAAATTGCGTGGGGCATTCCAATTCCGGGCGACGAAGAACGCCAAGTTTTTGACACATGGTTTTCTTCGGGCCAATGGCCGTACGCGGTTCTGGGTTTTCCGAATTCAAAAGATTTCAAGACTTTTTACCCTACTGATGTTATGGAAACCGGAGGCGACTTGATATTTTTTTGGGTTAGCAGGATGATAATGTTTTCGCTTTACAACACAAAAAAAATCCCTTTCAAAAATGTTTACATGCATGGCTTGGTTTTGGACGCAAAGGGGCAAAAGATGTCCAAATCAAAAGGAAACGTCATAAATCCCTTGGATTTAATTGAAAAATACGGCACCGACGCTTTGCGGATGGGGCTGGTGGTTGGGAATACGCCGGGGACTTCTCTGCCTTTGGATGAAAATAAGATAAAAGGCTACAGGAATTTTGCAACCAAAATTTGGAATGCTTCAAGATTTGTCATGATGAATTTGGAAGATTATGATCCTTTGGCAAAAGCCAAGCTTTCAGCAAGCGACAAAAAATTGCTGAAAGATTTTGAAAAGCAGGCCAAGGAAATCACAAAAGAAATGGACAATTTTAAATTTTATTCGGCTGCTGAAAAAATTTACCATTATTTCTGGCACACATTCTGCGACAAGATAATTGAAGATTCAAAGCAAAAAAAAGTCGGCCAACACACATTGATAACTTTGCTTTCTGAATCTCTTAAAATTATGCACCCGTTTATGCCATTTATAACCGAAGAAATTTACCAGCAATTGCCTATAAAGGGCAAAAAAGAGAGTATAATGATAGAAGAATGGATTACACGATAATAATTTGCATAATTTTCGGCGTTTTGCCCAGTTTTATTTGGCTGCTTTATTATCTGACAAAAGACATGCACCCCGAGCCAAAACGGATGATTCTGAAAGTTTTTTTGTGGGGAGCCGTCATAACTTTGCCCGTATTCTTCGTGCAAATTGGCCTGAAAAATATCTTAGACCAATTTAACATCAGCCCATTGGCATACCAGCTTATTTACTGGTTTTTGGTGATTGCATTTTCTGAAGAATTCTTCAAATTTTTGGTTGTCAAAATGAAAGTGGTAAACAGCCCGCACCTAGACGAACCCTTGGACGTAATGCTTTATATGGTTGTTGTGGCCCTGGGGTTTGCGGCAGTAGAAAACGTCCTTTATTTGATGCCTGTGTCTCCGTTGCCATTCAACCAATTCATAAACAAAACTATCTTCGTGGACATTATTAGATTCATTGGAGCCACTTTTTTGCACACTTTATGCTCGGCTGTAGTGGGATATTCTTTGGCAATTTCTTTTTGCGAAATAAAAACCCGACGCATTGCTTTGGCAGGGGGCATAATTGTGGCGGTGCTATTGCATGGTCTCTATGATTTTTCTATAATGATGGTACAGGGCAATATGAAAATTTTCATTCCTATAACTATAATATTAACCTTGGCTTTTCTTGTTTTTTCGGGCTTCGAAAAACTCAAAAAAACGAAAAGCATCTGTAAAATTAATTAAACGGCGATAATTGCATCGCCTCGATTAAAACAATAAGGCAATCGGATATATCATGTTTCAATCGATGCATGAATTTACTCGCTTGCTCATAAATTCATATGCCAAAAAAAAGCAAATTAGATGCTCCTGTTCCGACACCAACGCCAGAACCCGAGCCAGAAAATCCAGTTATAATTCCAGCTACGCCGATATCCAACCATAATATTTTTGAAGAAGTGGGGGAGCTGGTCGTTGACGTTTTTGAAACTAAGGCGGACTTCGTGGTTTCGGCCGCAATTGCCGGAGTGCAGATAAAAGATATGGACATTTCCTTGGAAAAAGACATGATGGTCATAAAAGGCGACAGGTGTGATCCGCATATGGCGCATCCAGACAAGAAATATTTTTTTCAAGAGTGCTATTGGGGGCCTTTCTCCAGGAAAATCGTTTTGCCTGAAAACATCGACATCGACAACGCCGACGCCCAGATAGACAAAGGAATTTTAACGATAAAAATTCCCAAAAACGAGCCAAGCACTGGAAACGGAAAAATAGGAATCAAATCCGCATAAAAAAACTAAAACAAAAAGCCCTGGTAAATCCAAGGGCTTTTTTAATATGTGCCGGCGGTGGGACTCGAACCCACAATTCTTGCGAAACTAGTTCCTAAGACTAGCGCGTATTCCAATTCCGCCACGCCGGCAAGCAATGTTTCATTATATGATAGATTTTTCGAAAGTCAAAACAATATTGACATAATAAATTTTATGTGTAATAGTCATAATATTAAGCTCGTTTAAAATATAAACATGGAATTTTGAAAAGAAAGAGGTGATTTATGAAACGGTTATCTTGGATTATCAGCATTGTATTCTTTTTAGGCTTGATTGCAGAGGGATTTTATTTCAATCAGGCACAGAAAGAAAATGCCATGCTGGCCAGCCCGGAACACCTGCAAATGCAACTTTTGCCCACTCTTAACGAGATGGCAAATAATCCCAATCAGCAGGTCGAGTTTACCGCCACAATCGCCACCATTGGGCCGCTAATTGTCGAACAGGCAAAAAAGGATCCTAAGCGTTTCTCACAATTTTCGACAGAAATAGTGAGAACCGCAATAAAATCCGACATTGGCCTGGCGCTGCTTTTCCAGGACTATGCCAACACTCAAACCAAATTGGAAATGGAGCGCATCCGCAAAGAATACAATGCAGACAAGTTCGTCGCCCAGGAAAAACAGCTCGCCGAACTGAAAAAAACCAATGAATCGCTCCTGCAACAAATCAGAATTGCAACCAAAACTCCTGTATCTCCTATACAAACAGCTGACAATAAACCCGCAACCGAAGAAATTTTCAAAAGCAACATTGATTCTTGGTTAAATCATCCTGAAGATAAACGCCTCACAGAAATGGCGGAGATTGTATTGTTGCCTGAGTATGAAAGAGTAACCCGTTACCTCGTGGATACTTATTTCACAAGTCATGACCCATCGGTCATAAGCCATATTAGTGAAAAAATCTACGAAATTGCAGGCGACAAAGCCACCCCTATCATGTTGCAATATGCAGACGAACAAATGCATGATGTTGGAATAGCAACATATGCGAAAAATTGGTGTCTAAAATATCGTCCAAACAAAGTAGCCGAAAGAATTATGACTCCGGCTTTAACGCCATTACCCGTATCACCTTCAATTTCAACTTTCGTACCAACACCTGACCCACGGTCACTTATTCGGACAGGATCCGATAAATCAAGCACCCAAAACAGTTTGGGATCGACCAATGAATATCCAGATCAGGTTGCCACGCTTTACCGGGCGGCCGAAGAAGCAAAGTGGAAAGCTATCCAATACGAATCATCTTATGGCGTAAATGATTCACGAACCAAAGGATACCAACAAGAATATCAAGAGAAACTAAAAATCGCCAACTGGGCAAAGGATCAATATATCCAATCATTAAAATAAATGCGTTCAAAGTGAACGCTTCTTTTTTTGCAAATATTATTGACATTAACATTTAACTATGGTATATTATCTCATCAGTTGCTTTTTGTAAAATACAGCCAATATCTGATGCTTTGCGTCTATATGGCTGTCACAAATTTTTCTGGAGGAAATGCATCATGAAAAAGGGAATGTTAATTGGATCAGCAGGAACAATAATAGCGATAATAATTTTATTGGCTATCGGTTGCTGCACTGATTATGGAAGGCGATTGCGAGGCGTACAAGCCGTGAATCCGCAACAACGGCTTGAGAGTCTGCAACAACAACTCGCCGAGTTAAAAAAAATCGAAAACACTAAGCAAAAAGAAAAAGAGGATGCCGAGAAGCAAATTGCAGACATGGAAAATCAGGTCGCGGATCTGAAGCAACCTCAAAATAAGAAAACAGTTGAAGCTACGCCAAAACCGACAGCAACGGTGATAGTTTCCCCTCGGGCGCAAAAGCCCGCAGGAAAAGCAGTGCAAGATCGGGCAACCGCCCCAATATCCGCACCGGCGGCGCCCACACCAACGGCAACACCTATAGTTACGCCTTCAACGCCACCAATTACCGCAACGCCGACTGTTACACCTGCACCGAAAGCAATTAGCTTTCGGAAAAATACCCGGATATACACCGATTCGGATAATGAAATCGCCCGTGATAGGGCATACTTCATGATCCAGGCGAAAGATAAAACGCCTGGGCAAGCGGTGCAATTCCTGATTACTCGGTTCTTTGGCAAACAAATAACGGCTCCCGTTAAAGAATCACTATTTGCCGCCATTGCTGAAATTGGAGGTTATGACGCAGAAAATATGGTACGCCCATATCTTAATAGCCCTAACAACAACATCGCCTGCGATGCTAAGTTATGGTTCAAAACCTATTCCGCCCGCGGGAGGAATGAAAAGTTGGAAAAGGTGGCAAACGACGTGGAAGTACTTAAATATCAAGTATCTGGTATAGTTGCTTCCACTGCCACAACAACTACTACACCAACTGTATCTGTTGTTACACCGACACCGACACCGACACCAACACCAACGCCAACGCCCATGCCAACGCCTGCACCGCCGCAAATGCCTACACCTCACACCCGCACCCATTTGTTCAGCGGGGCATCGGCACCTACAGACTGGATACAAAGCAACCGAATTAATTCACTCCAAGAAGACATTAATGCCTTGCAGGAAAAATTAGCCAGTGATCAGGCCGATTTGGAAAGATGCTATCAAGCGAGAAGGGAAAACACTAATTCATGTATCCTTGACCAAGCGAATAGGGATATTGAAACAGACCGCCAGCGAATAAATAAAGGTTTCAGCCAAATAAACCAAAAAACGGCGGAGCTTCAATATCTCCAAAACGGAGGATGATTTTTCTCTAACCAAAAAGCGCTCACGACTCTTCAAAAAAGTCAGAGCGCTATTTTTTTACTTTAAAATCTAATCTAAGAACCTAAAATAGGATTTAAGAATGTCTTAATACTATCATAACCAACTTCTGCAATTATAATTAAAATAGTGCCAATTATTGCAGCTATAAAAGCTGTTTTAGCTGTCTGCATTTTTGCAGGATTTCCAGCAGCTACTAAATACATAATTCCAGCCACAACCCAGCCAACAACAACCAATGCCAACGCAATAGTCACTGCCGTTTTTTTTACTCCTTCGGCCATTCCAGTAGCTGTTACAGCCATGGCGGCCATTGGCAAACAAAAAGCTAGTATTGAAACCAATGATAATGT
>CAIMDW010000036.1 GCA_903839895.1 Candidatus Staskawiczbacteria bacterium | reverse complement strand
GCGTGCCGTCGGCGGTAAAGGTGCCGTTGCCGTTGACGGTGATGAGCGAGCCGTAAGCCAGGAACTTGCTGGTGATTGATGACTGGTCGTAATTGCCGGAAATGGTGATTTTGGACGGGATGAACCCGGAAGCGGTCACGTTGGCGACGGTAGCGGTACCGGAAGCTCCCCCATGTGGAGGAAAACTTCCTGTTAAATTTGAATTTCCCGTCCCCCAATAAGGTCCAGTTCCTGAAGAATCAGGGGCATTTGCTATATAAAAGAAACCATCGGTAAATTTAAAAACATACCATTCCTGACCAGAGAGCTTATAATAAGGCACTCCAATTTTCGTCCCCGCATACGTATAAGTCCCCGTCGCATCCGGACTCAGCGTCCCCGTCACCGTCACCTGGTTGTAATAAGTCCCGTTGGCGGTGACAATTCCCCCCGCCCCGATGGTGAGGTTCACGGCGGTCAGTCCGTTGCTTCCCGAAGCTCCAATAGTAACTGCTCCGTTTGTTAATGTAAAATCGCCGGAAATCGCAAAATTATAAGTGCCAATTGCCAGGGTTAAGCCTGTTTGCGAGTGGGCAAAACTTGCCATCGCCACATTGCTGTCAACAGTGACGGTGCCCGTGCCCGAATTGGCATCAAGAACAACGTTGTCGCCTGCCACGGGAGCCAGGGTAGCCTTGTTGCTAGGGCAGGTAGCGGAGGAAATTGTGCACCAATGGTTGGCATAATCAGACCAATTTCCTGTTCCGCCATACCAGTAATAAGCTATCGGCCCCGTATAATTCAAGGTTATTGAATCCAGCGCCGGCGTAGACACTCCATCAGAAGACGCAAAGCTGACTTTGTAATAAAATGCCGAACCCGACCATGCCAGCGAAACCAAGCTGATGGTGTTTGTTCCGGTTGAAAGAGCGTCCGAACCATTTAATGCTGCGCTGGAATTGTACCAAGCGGAATTGTCTTTGCTGAATTGGATTGTGGCGGTTGTGTTTGGCGGAAGCGAAGTCAAGGTGTAAGCAAAACTGTTGATTGATACTGCGTTTGCAGAAAGCAAGTTGGTTGAGGTAAAGCTTCCCGATGTGCTGTAAGTATTGTAAACTCCGTTGACGTCAAAATAGCCCAATGTCATTGAGTCCAAAGAAGGTGTGACTACTACATTTGAATTTGAAAATATTATTTTGTAATAAAATGCGTAGCCCGACCACCCGCGGGCGGACAGCTCAATTTGGTGCGTGCCGTCGGAAAGCGCGTCAATGCCGTTGAGAGTGCCTGCTGAATTGTACCAAGTGGATTGGTCTGTGCTGAATTGGACAGATGCGCTGGAGCTGGCCGGGATTGTGATTGTGTAGGCAAAACTGTCTATTATGGAAGCTCCAGCCACAGGAATAATGTTAGTGGAAATAAAACTGCCCACGTTTTCATAGTCGGCAAAAGCCCGCGCCGGTAAAGCGCAAAAACAGGCCAACACAGCAATGGCGGAAAAAACGGATATTATTAATTTGGGAAATTTAACTCTTGTCACAGCTTACTTTTTTATAGCAATTTGAAATTAAAAATTTGCCTTTAAGCCCCCCCCCCCCAAATCCTTTTTGCAAAATGCTTTTCCTTAATTTGTATGTATTATAGTAAGACATAATCCCAAGATATGAATTTATGCTCGCCAAAAATCTTTGCGCGGCAAGCTTTGAAAATGCCTTATTTTTGAAATACTGCCTCCAATATCCGATTTTTGCATAAAAATTGCCTTTTGTGCGGTTTTTAATATATATGCGGTACGGCTTTATAACGGCACCCAAAAAAGCAACCCCTTTGGAAAAATGCTGAAGATATATCTTTTTGGGATGCAACTCCAAAAAAACATTTTCTTCAAGATATTTCTTAATTGACGAAATTGCCGATTTTAAAAATTCTTTGCTTTCATGGATAATCACAATGTCGTCGACATACCGGCCATAATATTTAAATCCAAGCTGATGCTTTGCAAAATGATCGAAATCATTAAGATAAACATTGCCGAATAATTGAGATGTCAGGTTGCCAATGGGAAGCCCTTTATCTTTCCCGGCATAAAACAAACTTTTTGATTTCGGCAATCCTGCCCAATCTTCTCTTCTTCCCTTTATTATACATTTTTTTATGTGATTGTGAAATATGATTTTATGAACAAGCCGCAAAACAAAATCTGCGTCAAAATCACTGCTGTTTTTGTCATTCCTAGACCCAAAGGGTACCCCGCGGGAATCCAGAGTTTCTGCAACTTTTTGATATAAAATATTCTTATCTATGGACATAAAATATCCCCTGATATCAAGTTTAAGAATATAGCAATCCTTCTTGTAATTTTCAGAGCAGGAACGGACAAAATGGTCAATCCGCTTTATTCCGTAGGAAGTTCCTTTGCCTTTTCGACAGCTGTAGGCGTCATTTATGAATAATTTTTCAAAAAGCGGACTCATATAATTATAGACCAAATGGTGGATAATCCTGTCGCGGAAATCGCCTGCAAAAATTTCCCTTTTCGTCGGCTTGAAGGAAATAAAGCAAATGCTGGGGCTGATTTCGTATTTTTCATTTTTAATCTCCTCGTAGAGCTCAAAAAGCTTCGACTCATAATCTATCTCAAACTTCAGCGCATTTATGGTGTTGCGCTTATTCTTGCGGGCATCATAGTAAGCCTGGAATAAATCGTACAAAAGATTTCTTTCAAAAGATGTTTCCATAAAAATAAAATAGTGGGCGTTTGCCAGTTCTTGAGGCAACGGACGGAAAAGCCGTTCGCCTTATTGTTGGTATTGCGGTTGACAGTGGCGTTGCCGGAGTTCAGGTTGCGGTTGAATGCATTACCACCAGACTGCAATGATGACCAGAAGTTTGCGTTGGAAGTCAGATTGTTGAACGACCCGTCGGTATTGCGGTTGCCAGCTGATAATAATGGCCATTTAATTTCTCCTGCCTCCTTGGAACAGGAAACAAGAAATTGCTTTTTTGCAAATATTCCTTGCCAATTTTGGCAAGAAGGCCATTGAACTGATAAAAAGACAAGCTCGCTCGCTTTGGCCTTGACCTTAAGCGATTCTGGCCCTAAATATGATTCTTAAGTTTTTTGCGACATTTCCCAGGCAGCAAGCTGTTTGGAAATGCTTTCGACCTTTTCGTTTACATCCACGAATTTTTTCACTCCCACCTGATGCAAATCCTGCGCTAGCCTGAAAAACATCCTGATTATTTCAATTCTTTCCCTTGCCTTTTGGATATTCGGCTTTTTTGAAAAGCTGGAATTCGCCCGATAAATTTCTGTAATCATTTCAATTGCTTCTTTTTTTATGTTTTCGCCCAAAGTGTATTTGTATTCCCTGTTAAAATCCTTCACCGCCCCGAAAATATCGAGCACAAGATCGTAGCTGACTTTGTATACGGGAAGAAAATTATAAATCATTGATTATATGCTTACACTTGACACCGCTCTATAATTTGCTATACTTAACTCGGTTAGTAATAACCAATAAATCTAGGGCTTGGAGGTTCCGCAAGGAATCTCTTTTGCATTTATATTTGCCAAATTACTGAATTTCTTTCTTCCAACATATAAAATTCCTAATTTTCTGAATATCAAAAATAAACAATCCTTTATTGCTTAAATCTCCCAATTTGGCAGAAATTCTCTTTGAAGTTGCGAAAATCGCAACTTTTTTGCTGTCTTTTAATAATTGGACAATCGGATCGGCAAAATCACTGTCGCCAGACCATAAAATAAAATTTTCTATCCCGTTTTTATTATAATCTAAAAGCATATCCCTGCCAATCTCAACATCAAAATTACATTTTCTATCTTCAACAAATTTTATGCCTTTATCATTGAATTCCTTCAGTTTTTTGTTCAAATGCTCTATTGTTCCAAGGTCAAATTGTTTCAATAATGACTTTCTTATGAAGTTTTCCAACAATGCCGGCGAATTTCCAGGAATACTTGAAACACCTATTGATAATTTCATAATTTTTACAGGCTTTGTGTGGATATCATAGCCAATCTTTTCAACCTCTTTTATGAATGCTTCCGATTTTCCATCACCGACCAAAGTTCCGCTATAAAATTTTACAGAGCTTATATTCTTAAACGAATCAAGAAATTGCTTTAATCGCTTTAAATCAAAATGCCAATGCAATTTTTCTTGCCACCTGATAACATTGGCAAAATCAATATAAACGTTGGCCTTTTCATCAAAAACTTTTTCCAATTCTAAAATTCGTTCAGGATATTTTTCTGCCAGATATTTAATTTTTTCTGTCTTTGCATCAAACATTATTGTATAAATTATGATAATTGGCTTGGGCAATGTTTACACTGTCATCCCCGTCTTCTCTCCTGTCATTCCCGCGCTGCGCCCTGCCGAAGCCTCTGGCGAAGGAGGGAAAGCGGGAATCCAGGTTATTCGTTTACGGACTCTGGATTCCCAATCAAGTTGGGAATGACACGACGAGAAAAAAATAGTCGAATAGTCGGATCAGTTCTTGAGGCAACGGACGGAATAGCCGTACGCCTTACCGTGTGCGTCACGGTAGACAGTGGCGTAGCCAGAGTACAGGCTGCGGATGAATGTATCACCACCAGACTGCAGTGACGACCAGAAGTAGGCGCTGGAAGTCAGATAGCTGAACGACCCGTCGGCACCGCGGGTGCCAGCTAGAAGACCTGAAAAACTTGAAGAATTGACAGTTTTCAAGGTTGTGCCTTGGGTAGTGCCACGCCATTGCCCGTTATCACCCGAGCAATAAGGAGGAGGCGAGCCGGCTACGCCCGTGCACATGCCCAAATATTCTTCAAGCCCGATATATTCGGCATCTGTAGGCAAATGCCAGCCTGTGGGGCAAATGCCCTGCACTCCGGCTGTAGTGGAACCGCACATTGCTTGCGCCCACTGGTATAACCCGCCGTCTGTGTTGTTGGCAACGTTTCTTGTGCAGTTTCCCACTGTGTCATTATAGCAATATTTTTGGATGGTCCCGCAAGTTGTTCCGCTGTACCCCGTTTGATCTTTCGTGGTATCGCTATACGAGGCGCAAGTGCCTCCGGCATGATCTCCTGCAGTGCAAGAGCTAATCCTGGTGCCCACATTTAAATTCTGTGCCATCCAGCACTGCGCTCCAATCAAAACTGTGGAATAGCTTTGGCCATCTCTGGCGTCAACAAGCGAACTTCCGCAAGTCCAAGATGAAGCCGCCGACAAAGTGACAACCCCGCTTGCCACAGTAATATTCGTGCTGGAAGCAATTTTGGTGGAATCGGAAAAATTATCGGTGACAGTTGCGGGAGTCGGGTCAACAATGTAATCAAATAAGATTGCTTCGTCGCCTAAAGCTCCTCGCAATGACGAATCCGCCCCGCTCGCAATGACGCGGAGATCAAACACGTCGGTGGGTTGTGATAAATTTTTCAGCAAAATGCGGTACTTTCCATCATGGTCAATATTACTAAAATCGGGATTGGTGCCGTCGCTAACTGTTGCCAAAAGCGGGCCTTCAGTCATGTTACCATCGGCGTCGGTGTAAACGGGATAAACCTCTATTCTTACGGGGGAAGGCGTAATTCCAATGTTCTGCAAAGCGTCTCCAAGGCCGGCTGTAAAAAAGTGAGCAAATTTTGAAAACCCGCTGGAAATTGAGGCAAGGAAACCAGTTTTTGCCAGCGACACAGGCGAATCGGACGACGAGGAACTTGATACTCCACTACTATTGTCATTCCCCTGCAAAGGGGAATCCAGGCTTGAAGATACGGACTCTGGATTCCCAGTCGAGCTGGGAATGACATCAGGGGCGGGGATGACAGAAGACGAAACTGAAGAATCAGATGAGCTCGAACTCGATATTTCGTCATTGCGAGGAGTCGAAGACGACGAAGCAACCCCGTCACTCGATTGCGAAGACTCGCTAGATTGCGTCGCTTCGCTCGCAATGACGGACGAAATTGAACTTTCGTCATTGCGAGGAGCTTGCGACGAAGCAATCCCAGTATCGGAGGAAGACGAGATTGCTTCGGACCCAGAGGGTACCCCGCTCGCAATGACGGAATCTGGTTTCGCATAAATCGTAATGTCATTTTTGTCCGTCAAGATTTTGTTAAAAGTGACGCGCACATAATTTCCATTTGGCATCGCGGCGTAAATCCCGTCTTTCGTTTCTACTTGCGGATAAATATCGGCGACAATGTTTTGATTTTCATCCAGCTGAAAAGCTTTGGAAATAAAAATAATGTCGAAGACTTGGTCTGACAAGTGAGGAACTGTCCACTCCACGTAATCCAAATAACCATTGCTGTCGGTGTCGTACGCGTTAAAAGCCACATTTTGGTTGCCATTTGATTTCCACTTGATGTGGATTTTGTTTTCCTGGCCAACTTTGAAAATTTCTGGAATCTTGGTGCTTGCCAAAACATCTGTAAGCGGTTTGGCTGGGTCTTCGTTGACTGCTGACACGGTAACTTGCTTTCCCTGGTCGGTGGCCTGTTCGGTGATTACCGGAGCCGGCGTTTCGTAATCCACTTTGACAACATCGGTGTCAGCAGCGGGTAGAGGCCCGGCCTCTATACTCGACGGCGTTGCTGGCGTTTCAACTTGTTCTGACGAAGTTGCAGGCTCTGTTGCGTCCGAACTCTGGATCCCCGCGTTCGCGGGGATGACAGAAGACAAATCAACTGTCGTGATGTCCGGTTCCGGATTCACTGCCTGCGTAATTGCCTGCCCTGCGTTTTCCACTGCGCTGCCCAAATCGGCAAATGAAAAAGCGAATATTTTTGCGAAAATACTTTTTGACTTGCCCGCCGAAGCCTTGGCAAAGGCGGGAGCTTTTGCCAAAGCCAATTGCTGGCGCTGTTTCAAAGAAACCTGTTCTTTCGGCTTTGCCTGCAAGACAGCGCTGGCTTGCTTTGGTGTGATTTTTTGGATTTTGATGTTTGTAGCTCCTTTGGGCAATTTTAAAAGATGTTTTCCAGACTTAATATCTTTAAGATTTACCAAAGCCGACCACTCAACAGGACTTCCGTTGGCAACAAGGGTTGTATTTTGCTTTACCGAAACATTTTTGATTGTGGAAGCATTTATTTTGGCAAGCTGGACCATGTCGCCAACCGAGACTGTTGCCACAAGAATTACAGCCAAAACCGCCAACCCTTGATAGGCTAAAAATGGCTTGAAGGTGATTGGATATTTGGAATTTTTGAAAAGAGTGATTTCCTTCTTTGCCATATTAATTAATTTATATTTGTATTCAGCTATGTTTGCCATAATTAAATTTGTTATTTTTATTTTAAATAGTTTTTTATTTCCTATAATGGGAGGAGAAACCATCGCCGCAGGTGCAAAAACTTCGGGCTGTTTTGCAGCCTTTTTTGTTCTAGCTTTTCTAGGTTTTTTTGAAATATCTGTGGAAATCTTTTTTTGTTTCATTCCTTGGATATTCGGCTATTATGATATTCATATATTATACCAAAAGAAACAATGTCAAACCAGTGGATAAGTGGAGTAACAAAAAAGCCGCCCCGCGGGGCGGCTTTTAAAATTTAATTTTATACTGCGAATAATTCTTTCAGTTCTTGCACTTCTGCTTCCAATTTTTATATTCTTTTTTGATGACTTGCCAAAACTAAATTCTCTATCTTATCAAATCTTTTATTTACCGCACTAAAACCATCTCGCATCTCTTTGTGAGTTTCTTCAAATTTTTTATCAACTCCATCAAAACCTTTTTTCACCATTACTGCCAAATCATCAATTGTGATATTTTTCTTTGCCATATGTTTTTATTATATTCTTTGAAGCTTTCGTGTCAACTATTTGGCAATTGGCAAAACAATAACCGATGTTCCCTGGATTTTTCCGTCCGGCAATAATTTGACAGCTATGTTCACTTTGTCCCCAATTTTAATTTCTTCAAATTTGATTGTCTGCTGGACAGGAACGCCAGTACTCGAAACAGTTGAAAAAGAATACAGCTGGGCATTGCCTGCTATTGGAATTGCCAAAGTGTCGCCCAAATTGCTCAAAGTTATATTTTTCCCGCTGATGCTTTTAACTTGGCCGTAGGCAACCATGGAAGAAACCACTTTTGAAGACAAATTGTTTGCGGTTTCAATTTTCGCTTTTTGCGGTCCGACTGTTCCTGCCAAAAAAATTCCAGAAATTCCACCGATTAAAAATATCACAATGCCGGAAGTTATTAAAATCGCCAATTGTTTTTTATCCATTTTTTTATTATTTAATTGTATTTATTTATTATACTACAAATATTTGCCCGTGTAACTGGCTTTAACTTTTGCAATGTCAGCAGGAGTTCCCTGGCCAACAATTTCTCCCCCTCCATCTCCGCCTTCAGGGCCCAAATCAATCAGCCAATCGGCATTTTTTATCAACTCTATATTATGCTCAATCACCAAAACCGTATTTCCTTTTTCAACCAGTCCGCCCAAAACAGAAATAAGTTTTTTTATGTCGTCAAAATGCAAGCCGGTTGTGGGCTCGTCTAAAATATATAAAGTTTTACCGGTACCTTTTCTGGAAAGCTCGGTTGCCAGTTTTACTCTTTGGGCTTCACCGCCAGACAACGAAGTTGCCGCCTGCCCAAGTTC
>CAIMDW010000035.1 GCA_903839895.1 Candidatus Staskawiczbacteria bacterium | reverse complement strand
TGCGGGAGAAGATATAATTTATATCTGCAAGAAATGCAAAAACGCAATTAATAAAGAAGTGAAATCAGATAACCAGGCTTGCCAGAATTGCGGATCAAACGATTTTGAAGAAAAAAAAACTGTGGAAGTGGGGAATATTTTCCATTTGGGCACGAAATATTCCGAACCATTTGATTTTAAATTCAAAGACAAAGATGGAACTGAAAAACCCGTGATTATGGGATGTTATGGAATTGGATTGTCCAGGCTTATGGGAGCAATTGTGGAAGTAAACCACGACGAAAAAGGAATTATTTGGTCCAAGGAAGTTGCTCCGTTTTTGGTGCATTTGATTGAATTGAAATCGGAGAATAAGAAAGTTAAAGCCACATCTGAAAAAATTTATCAAGAATTGCAAAAAGAAAATTTTCAGGTATTATATGATGATAGGCAGGATAAGTCGGCCGGGGAAAAATTTGCGGAATCTGATTTGATTGGAATTCCATACAGAGTTATTGTTTCAGAAAAAACTTTAACGAAAAATTCCGTTGAACTGAAAGAGCGCGCAAAAGATTCTGCCAAGCTTGTTAAAATTAAAGACCTGAAAAAGAATTTAAAATAATGAAGCGAAATTTCAAAAACCTTTTTTCCTTTTTATCCATTGATATGGCAATCGATTTGGGGACTGCAAACTCTTTGGTTTATGTGAAAGACAGGGGAATAATCATAAACGAGCCTTCGGTGGTGGCTGTAAACAACAAAACCGGGCAAATTTTGGCAATCGGAGAAGAAGCCAGAAAAATGGTGGGGCGCACGCCTTCATACATTTCGGCAACAAGACCTCTGGTAAACGGAGTTATTTCAGACTTTGAAGTGACCGAACAAATGTTGAAATACTTCATTGAAAAAACGATTAATACCAGCAAAAAATTATTCGGTTTTGCGGCTATGCCAAGGGTAATTATTGGAATTCCATGCGGAGTTACGGAAGTTGAAAAAAAAGCAGTCAGGGATGCGGCAAAAAATGCCGGCGCCAGGACAGTATTTTTGATTGACGAGCCTGTGGCTTCAGCTATTGGCGCAAAGTTGCCAATCCAGGACGCAGGCGGAAATTTTATTGTGGATATCGGAGGCGGAACAACAGAAGTGGCTGTGATTTCCTTGGGCGGAATTGTTTCTGCCAGGAGTTTGAAAATTGCCGGCGACAAATTGAATGACGACATTGTGCAATTTGCCCAGAAAGAATACAAATTGCTGATTGGCGAGCGCACAGCTGAAATGATAAAAATAAATATAGGATCTGCTATCCCATTGAAAGAGAAAAAAGACATGCCGATGCGCGGAAGAAACTTGATTACGGGTTTGCCAGAAGAAGTTGTGATTTTCAATGACGACGTGCAGAGGGCTTTGGACAGGTCAATAAAGCAAATTATTGCGGCCATAAAAACAACTATTGAGGAAACTCCGCCCGAATTGCTGGCAGATGTCATGACAAACGGAATTTATTTGGCTGGAGGCGGAAGCTTGCTGCGCGGACTTGATGTTTTGATTGCCAAAGAAACCAAAATGCCGTGCAAAATAATCGATGACCCTTTAACCGCGGTTGTAAGGGGAGCCGGAATCGCCTTAGAAAACATCGACACTCTGGCCGAAGTAATGTCCAAAGACGATGAAATGGCGATCCCATTTTAATTGCGGTAAAATTTAAGCATGATTTCTAAAGAAGAGGTGCTACATATTGCGAAATTGGCTAGATTGGAATTGGCTGACAGGGAAGTGGAGAAAATGCAGAAAGATTTGTCTGCTATTTTGGATTATTTTGATTTGTTAAAGAAAGCTCCTAAGCCCGCCAAATCTGAAGTTGCGGGGGATTTAAGCGCAACTAGAAAAGACGAAATTTTGCTGAAAAATCCCAGCGTTGCGCAGAAAATAATTGCGGCGGCTCCAGATAAAAAGGACGATTATATTAAAGTTAAGGCAATTTTTTGATGGATTTAACAGAACTGACAATTAAGCAAGCGCATGAAGGATTAAAAAATGGAGAATTTACTTCTGTGGATTTGACAAAGGCTTATTTAGAAAAAATAAAGCAAAGCGATTTGAATGCTTTTTTGTCGGTTACGGAAGATTTGGCGCTGGAAATGGCCGAGATTGCCGATGAAAAAATAAAATCTGGAAATTTTGGATTACTTTGTGGAATTCCTTGCGCTATAAAAGATTCAATTATGGTGGCAGACGAGAAATGCACAGCAGCTTCAAAAATCTTGGAAAATTATTCAGCCCCGTATGACGCAACTGTAATTAGTAAATTAAAAGAAGCGGGAGCTGTAATTTTGGGGAAAACAAACACAGACGAATTCACAATGGGTTCATCAACGGAAAATTCCGCATTTGGAGTTACAAAAAATCCGCATGACAAAACAAGAGTTCCCGGAGGAAGTTCTGGAGGTTCTGCCGCGGCTGTAGCCGGAAATTTGGCTTGCTACGCATTGGGTTCTGACACAGGAGGTTCAATAAGACAGCCTGCTTCGCTTTGCGGAGTTGTGGGGCTGTGCCCGACTTATGGAGCGGTCTCCCGTTATGGGCTTATAGCTCATGCTTCTTCTTTAGACCAAATCGGCCCGATTGCTAAAAATGTTGAAGACTCAAAAACTGTCTTTGAAGCAATTTGCGGAAGAGATAATATGGATGCAACTTCCGTGGATTACAAATTTGAAGAAGAAAAAACGGGTTTGAAAGGCTTGAAAATCGGAGTTCCGAAAGAATATTTTGCAGAAGGGCTTGAGCCCGAAGTTGAAAAAATAATCAGGAATGAAATACAAAAAGCTGAAATTGCGGGGGCTGAAATTGTTGAGATAAGCTTGCCAAGCTCGCAATATGCTTTGGCTTGCTATTATATAATAGGACCGGCTGAAATATCGGCAAATTTGGCCAGATTTGATGGAATAAAATACGGTTTGTCCGAGCCGGGAAATGATTTGCTGGATGTTTACTTAAAATCAAAAGGGCACGGGTTTGGAGCTGAAGTAAAGCGCAGGATTATGATTGGCACTTATGTTCTGTCATCTGGATATTATGACGCATATTATAAAAAAGCGCAGGAAGTCAGGCAGCTTATTAGACAGGATTTTGCTGCAGCTTTTGAAAAAGTTGATTTGATATTTTGTCCGGTTTCGCCGTTTCCTGCGTTTAAAATAGGTGAAAAAGCCGATGATCCTATTTCCATGTATTTAGCCGATATTTATACAATTCCTATGAAGCTTGCCGGTTTGCCTGGCATCTCAGTTCCTGTTGGAAAAATTGGAAATTTGCCGGTTGGCTTGCAGATTATTGGAAACCATTTCCAGGAGAATAAAATTTTGTCAGTTGCCGGCCTTGTCGAGAGTAAGGAATAGTTATAATGTAACTGTTTCGAAAATTGTCCGTTTTTTTAAGCGGATAATTTCCGGAACGGTTGTACGAGTATTTTTCCCTTTATCGGTCGGGGGGACTGCATAATAAGAGGGTGGTGAACCTCTGTTGCGGTTCGGCCGATAAATAAAAGTGCAATATGCTTCTTATTGCGAGATTTAGGATTGGCAGATAGCTTATTCGTTTCGGCGGGAATGAACGCATAAGCTGCCTTTCGGCAATTCTTTAGCTCCTCCGTAGCCGTTCCAATTTTTGTTATTTTACAATTTACTTACCCACACACCCATCTCTGATTTTTCTCCAATTTTTATTTCTTATGGCATACCTTGTGTATGCCTCTTTTTTTAGTTGCAAAAGCGGGCTAATTCTGTTATTATAATTGAAGTTATATAGCCACGGGCGCGTAGTTCAGTGGCAGAACGCTGTCCTGATAAGACAGAGGTCGAAGGTTCGATTCCTTCCGCGCCCACACTTATCCACAATTGACTTATTTTTTTAGAAAATTATAATAGACTTACGTAAAACTTAATATTTTATCAAGAGAGCAGAAAAGGGAACTGACCCGTTAAAATTCTGCCAGCAACCGCCAATATTTGGAAGGTGCTAATTTCAGCCCGAAAGGGAAAGATAAAAGGCATATCTTCTCTTTGCCGAGAAGTTTTTTATTATTAAAATTTATATTATGAGTTTTATACCAAAAACGTATACGGTAGAATCCGTAACTTCGGGGCATCCAGATAAAGTTTGTGACCAAATTTCAGATGCAATTTTAGACGCATGCTTGGCGCAAGATCCAATGAGCCGAGTTGCGGTAGAATCTTTTGGCGGGCATGGGCTTTTGATTGTCGGTGGAGAAATAACATCGAATGCAAAAGTTGATTACGAAGCGCTTGCCAGAAAAGTTTACAAGGATATCGGTTATGATCAGGAATTGAAGGTGGTTGTGAATATTGCAAAGCAGTCCCAAAATATCTCTGATGGCGTTGACACGGGCGGAGCTGGCGATCAAGGCATGATGTACGGATATGCGACTGATGAAACGCTTGAATTCATGCCTTCGGCAATTGTGAAAGTGCATGCTTTGGCAAAAGGGCTGGA
>CAIMDW010000034.1 GCA_903839895.1 Candidatus Staskawiczbacteria bacterium | reverse complement strand
GCCGTTTCCGCCGCCGGCAACAATGGAACTGGATGACGACGAATTTGAAGACGAAGACTCTGCTATAACTTCCAAACTGGCTTGCACTGCGGCTGAATCAGAAAAAGCCAAAACAGCCGAAACAGCAGATAGTCCGACAAAAATCGATGTTGACAGAAAAAATATTTTAAAAAATAATTTCATTTTTAGTTTTGCAAAACCGTAATCGTAATGACTGATTTATATGTTCCGCTCACCAGAAAATTATTGTTTGACTGCGCCCTGAATTTTATTTTTTCCGGCTCTCCTGAAATGCTGGTTCTGCTCGTCCTGTTTACAACTGTTGTGGCGTTCACTCCGCTAAACCCTTTCCAGCAGGTATCGCTTCCATTTGCGTTTCCTGTTCCGCATGTGGTAGATCCATTGTCTAAAAATGCCACTGCTGTGTCAGCTGTAGTGTTAGGTTCCACTGTATATCCAAAAAGCGAATTTCCAGAAGTTACGTTCCAAGCAAAACTTGGAGTAATCGCATAATTTGCAAAATAGTGCGACACATCTGTTCCGCCTAAAATCATTGCCGGAGTTGTTGAAACATTTAACTGCATATTGAATCCTGACGGACTGTCAGTTATAACATTAAAACTTCCGCTTGCATTTGCGGTTCCTCCAGACATTCCGGGAATATCAGGAGATAATGTCAAATCTCCTGGCGAAGAAATTGTCAGATAGGCCTCCAACATTTCCTGATATCCGGCTCTTACCTTATATGAACTGCTGTCAGAAGGTCCTGTTGAAACCTCACCCATTGTATCGCGAAATATGTAATTTGTTGAAGCATAATTTCCTCCGCCATTTGCCAATGATTCATCAGCTTCAATTCGGTAATTTCCAGAAGACATTGCGGCGGCAAAAATATTCGTAGAAAAATATAAAAACAGCGCAACAGCAGGCAAGCAGGATAAAAAAATTTTAAGCATTTTTTTCAGCATTTGCATTCATTTATTTTAGCATAAAATTTACTCGTCAACACCTGTGAATAACTAAGGTAGCAAAGCACAAAAAAACACCCGGAATATGGGTGTTTTTAGATTTTTTTTATTATTTTTTAATTATCCGCAACCGTCGCCGTGATTGTTGCTGAATAAGTTCCTTCTTTCAAAAATGCCTGGCGGGATTCTGCCAAGAATTTAACCGTTTCAACCTGGCCGGTGGAGCTTGTGTAGCTTGTGCGGTGGATAATCCTAGTACCGGGGGTGGTTGTCATCCCTTGAAAACAGTTTGTTGAGGTATTTGATCCAGCGCCATTATTGCATGTACCTGAAAATTTGAACATCTGGTCGGCATCAGCTGATGTTCCAGCTGCCACCGAATATCCAAACCATGCAGTAAATGAGGCAGGAGAAGTCCAAGTTGCATCTGGCGTAGCTAAAGCTCCAGCCACTGGCACGTTATTGGTCTGATGGCGTGCCGAGATACAAGGCATGGGATTGGGAAGCATAAATTTTCATGTCGAATCCGCCTGCGGCGTTGGAAATTACTGTAAATGCGGCTGTGGCTGATGCTGGAGCTAAATAGTTTCCAGTCATACCAAGAATAGATGGCAATAGCGTAGGATTTCCGGGAGCTGTTATGTCAATTTCTTTTGTTACCGATAACGAAGCTGTAATGCTTACTGGTCCAGGATTTGGATAAACAGCTTGTATCACTGCCGGAGCCAAGCTGAAATATGTAACTCCTATTAACAATATTGAGAGCAAGGTTATGTTGCAAACCTTCTTAAATATCTT
>CAIMDW010000033.1 GCA_903839895.1 Candidatus Staskawiczbacteria bacterium | reverse complement strand
CTGTAAATATTTTCATCTATCTTCCTGAAATACTGGTTTGCCCCGTTGATAAATTTGCAATTGTATTCCTGCTCGAATAAAGCAGGAGGCATTTGCAGCTGTTCCTGCTCAAGCGCTTCCTCTGAAATCGCTTGAGTGTCTTCGACGGTCAGGGTTTGTGTGAACCATCCGGCTTCTTTTCCTTGTTGCAAAAGAGCGTGAGCATGATTTGTGCCACGAGGCGTAAAATTGAATATTGCCCAGCCGTTGTTTTCGGCTAAAGCCGGTCGCATATAGTCCCAAGCTTTGGGATTCTGCAAAGAATATTCGCCAAACACGCAACCGACGGGGTTGCTTCCCACAATGCTGTCGATTCTGTCTGTGCCGACTACTTGGAATAAAGACCCGTTCTTAGTCCAGATTTTCATTTCGCCGTCATTTATCTTGCTGACGAAAGAACTTGGGAAGTGGTCAATGAACCGCATGCCGGATTTATCAATGGCATCCCAGAGGATCTTGCGACCTTGGGCATATGTCGGAGTGAAATAATAATATATGCCCTTGCTGCCTTGCATCTCTTTTTCAGCCATTGCTTTTATCATGGCGTTAAGACAAACCTTATCCTTACCGGCACGGCGATGCCAGCAGATTACTGCTCTTTTTGTTCCTTGTTGCAGAGCTTTTAGAACCGGAAGCTGATAGGGCTTGGGGTCAAATTTGTACGGGATAGAAATAGTTTTCATAGAAATAATTTAGTTAATAATTTGCGATTGTAAACATAATTTTGCCGTCTTCGTCATCCATTACTGCATTCCTGTCTTTGAATTTAGGATGTCGCCTCCTCAGCCAAAAAGTTATGGCAGGCAGGTGCTTGTCTTTAACCAACGAAATCAACTGAGACACGCTCATATCGTTGATTAGGTCATCGCCTTTTTTAATGGCTTGGTCAGCCGCCTCCTGAAATTTAGCGTCTTTGTCGCGCCACCTGTAATAGGTGGTTCGGTTGATTCCGGCTTTGTCGCAAGCTATCTGGGCAATCGGAATCCTTTCCAGATTTTCCAGCAGAAGCGCCATTTGTTGCTTCTGTCTTTTTTTAATTGTCTCCTTCGTTTTATTGGTAGTCATATTTTTTTGGCTTTTTTGCCTGTCATTTTTTGCCAGCGATTCCGTATTACTTCCGCATACACTGGACTCTTTTCAACGAGATAGCAGCGTCGGCCTAATTTTTCTGCTGCAATTAAAGTCGAGCCCGATCCGCCGAACGGCTCAATAACCAAATCTCCACGTTTGGTTAGAACTTTAAGATAGGGGATTAAAAGTTCTAATGGTTTTGTCCCAAAGATGATGCCCTGGCCAGAACTTTTTCTGTCTGCTGCAACATGCTCGATAAAATCTGTCGGACATATTTTCTTGCCTTTTTCGTATCCTTCCCACTGTGGTTTTCCCGAAGTTGCATACAAAGCATTCTCATATTCGTTCTGAAACAGCTCATCGGACTCCGGCTCAAGATTGAGCGTTACATTCCCTCCGGTGGCAACCAATGCAATGTCGCTCTTGTTAAAGAACTTGTATTTTGCAGAGAATCCCTGCACGCGGTTGGGGACGTGCCAGACTATTGTATTGCGGTACTTCCAGTGCTTTTCAAGTTCGTTCCAAATTATTCTTAAGTTTTTGGGGTTCTCAAAAATAATGATGGAGAAGTCGGGCTTTTGCACCTTGGCTACGTTGGCCATCCAAAGCTCGGTGAAATTATCCGGCAAGACATCTGTTTCAAGATATCTGCGATCCTTCTTTGCCCCGAATCCTAATGTCGGCCCGTTTTTTCCGCGGGTTTTCCCTTTTAAATAATTTAGAAGATATGGTGGATCAGTCAAACACATGTCCGCCTTTTCGCCAGCCATTAAATCTAATACATCCGCTTCTATCGTCGAGTCCCCACACTTCATTTTATGGGAACCCAGTTGCCAGACGTCGCCTTTTTGGATTTCTATGTTTTTAATGTCCAGCCTTTGGAGCTCTTTTGCTAAGTCAAACATTTCCGGGTTGTCGTCAACGCCGAAAACATCGTCGAGCTCTTCGCTGTTAAATCCCAAGTCAGCCAAAAATCCTTCGCTAAAATTCGCCAGCAAATCCCAATCAAATTCTCCGGTGTTTTTATTGAGCCTGATATTTAATTCCTTTTCTTTTTCTATGTCCGGAATATTGAGGTAGACAACTGGCGCTTCTTTAAATCCCAATTCTGTCGCGGCTTTCAAACGCATGTGGCCACCGATAACTATTCCGTTGCGGTTTTTAGCGCAGTTCACGATTAAAGGATCCACCAGCTTGAATTCTCTGATGCTTTCTTTGAGCTGTTCCATTGATTCCTTGCTGATTTTCCTCGGATTGTACTCCGAGGGTTTTAGCGAATCTATGGATACGTATTCTATTTTAATATCTTTGTTTTTTTCTTGTTTCATTTTTTTTAATTAAAAATTATTGGTTAATAAATAACGTTAAAATACTATGCATTCTACGGTCCGTTTATAAAATTCACTCATTTGGCAACCTTAATTATTTATCTAATTATTTTTCCCCAACGAAAAAACTCCGGGAAAGTTAACTAGGGTTATCCTTCTTATTCTTAATAAGGATAATCTCAACTAACTTTCTCGGAGCTCTTTTACTCCAAACTTTTTGCAGGAACTACGAGTGGTTACGTAGAAAAAAGGCTTTGGCTGCCATTCTGGCCGCTAAATAATAATATTTAGCACCGCAAAAAGAAATCAATGTTCATCGGCTATGCTATATCAGATTTCTGGCTATTTCTGTCCCCTGTATAAGTATGACGCTCGAGATGGCTAAATTGTTACAAAATTATGATAGGGCAATGGGTTCACGGTGCCACGTCCTTTTTAGCCTTAAATCAGCGGCAAGGTTTATTGTGCGACAAAATATGAATGCCAAATGTAACACACGTACCACTGTTGCATTTGTTGCATTTACGACTAAAAACAAGGAGTGTGAGACAGACGGTTGGTGGGTTGTCGCATTGGTATAATTTGTCAGATTTGTGATATAATGACCCTACTAGGATGCCTCAGTTGGGAAGCCTCCGAAAGGTCAAATTTCCCCTTAGGGAATTGGGTTCACAACTGGGTCAGTCTGCAATGAAGATAAAAAATGGAAAAAGTTCAAATTTTCCGGTTGAGGATTTGATCCTATTCTGCATCCATTCCGTAGTATTAAATTCGGAGCAGTGCAGTTTTGAAAGGCTGATAAAAGAATGCTTTATTTTGTTTCCGGATGCAATTAGGTTTACCAGATATCCCATTTGGCCCGATTCCAGGAAACTGGACAGGCCATTGCGGGCATTGCGCAACGAGAAACTTATATCTGGCGATCCTAAAACATATTTTATTCTGACAAAAACGGGCGAGGATAGGGCAGGGGCAGTTTCAAAAATATTAAGGCAAGGAAAATTATTATAGAAAATGAATTTATTCAAATCAAAAGTCTCTCAAAAATCTGCAGAAAAAATTACGACGCTTGTCGTAATTGCTTTTTTACTGTTTTTTATTTTTATCTGTTTTAAGATTTATGTGCCGGTAAACCCGGCTTCTGCGGAAACTGTGACTTTTACTGTGCAAAAAGGCTGGGGCCAGAACGAGATTGCAGAAAATCTTTATAAGATGAAAATAATCAGCAGCGAAGGCTTTTTTAAATTTTATTCAATCATTTCTTTAAAAAATTTCCAGCTGCAAGCTGGGGACTATAGCTTGTCTCCGCGAGATTCCATTTACAGAATTGTAAACAAAATGGCAAATGGCGACGTGATAAGAAATAATGTCGTTGTTTTTGAAGGTTGGGACGTAAATGATATTGGAAAATACATGGAGTCGCGCGGAATATGCACGCAGAAATATTTTGTTGCTCTGGCAAAAAAAGATTATTCTTTGAATTATGATTTTTTGCAGGATAAGCCCAAAAATGTCAGCTTGGAAGGTTATTTTTTCCCGGATACTTACGAGCTTTCTAAAAAAGCCACTTGCGAAGAATTGGTCAATTTGATGCTGACAAATTTCGGAAAAAAAATGACTCCCGAAATAAGGGGTGAAATTGCAAAGCAAAAAAAGACAATTTTTCAGGTTGTCACAATGGCATCGATTATTGAAAAGGAAGTAAGAAGTTTGGTAGATAAAAAAATTGTTGCCGGAATCCTTTGGAAAAGGATTGATGCAGGAATGCCATTGCAACTGGATTCAACCGTAAATTATGTTACCGGCAAAAGCGACGCCAGCGTGACAATTGCAGACACCCAAAAAGATTCTTTGTACAATACTTACATGTACAAAGGACTGCCAAAAGGCCCAATTTCAAACCCTGGAATGAATTCAATCACCGCCGCGCTTCACCCCACAAAAACAGCTTATTGGTATTATTTATCAGACGGTAGCACAATTTACAGTAAGACAGACGAGGAGCACGCCGCTGCCAGAATTAAATATTTAGGGCATTAATTATGGAAGTCAAAGAAGCCATTAAAAACAGAAGAAGCATCAGGAAATATCAGGATAAAGATATTTCTGATGATTTGATAAATGAATTACTGGAAGCTGCGAGATTGGCACCGTCATCGCACAACGCCCAGCCATGGAAATTTATTGTTGTGAAAGATAAAGAAATGAAAGAAAAACTGAAGGAAAATAATGTTTTCAAGCATCAGTTTGTTTTTGAAGCGTCGATGATAATTGCTTGTTGCGCCGACCCGGATTTATCCGTAAAGCCTTCCGAATTAATTTTCAGTGATGCGGATATGCAAGGAAAGGCGGGCAGAGATTTGGCATTTGCCAGCCAGAACTTAGTATTACGGGCAACTGAATTGGGTTTGGGAACATGCTATATTGGCATAGTGGACAGGAAAAAAATAAAAGAAATTTTAAATATTCCAGAAAAATATCTTTTGCCGTATGTCATTATCGCGGGTTATCCGGCAGAAGAGCCAAGGCCGACTCCGCGTCGAGGTATTGACGAAATAAGCAAAATAGACTAATATATAAGCATAACTTAATAGCCATAGACAGCGGGGATCCTGAGCGCAAGCGAAGGAAGTAAAAATCCTGCCAAGGCCGACTAACCAGTTTAGCTGGGGAAATGCTGTCTATGAAGACAGTTTTTTAGTAAATAAACACACATTATGGCACTAACAAAAGCGCAAAAGACAAAGCAAATCGACAGTATAAAAGAAAGGCTTTCAAACCAGAAATCAATGGTTTTTGTGGATTTCGCAAAAGTTCCTTCAAAGGAAATGTTTTCTTTGAGAAAAACTTTGAAAGAAAATGGATGCAACCTTAAAATTGCCAAAAAAACATTAGTGAGGGTTGCTTTCGGACAGTCAAACATTTCTTTTTGGAACAAAATCAAGTCCAGTATTCCAGGACAATTGGCAGTGGTATTTGGAGTTGAAGATGAAATTGCTCCAGCCAGAATTGCAAATAATTTTGCAAAAACGCAGGAAAATTTGAAGATTTTGGGAGGAATTTTTGAAAAAAGATTCATTGACCGGGAAAAAGTTTTGGTCTTGGCAAACATACCGCCAAGAAACGAATTGCTCGGCAGATTGGTGGGGTCAATTTACAGCCCAGTTTCAAGTTTCGTGAGAGTCTTGAATAAAATAGCGGAGAAGCAAACAGCTTAGTAAATAAATTTATAAATTAATAAAAAATATTATGGCAGAAGAAACAAAAGTACCAGAAAAATTTCAGAAATTGGTTTCTGAAATCGAAAAAATGCCAGTTGTGGAATTGGCAGAATTAGTGAAAGTTTTGGAAGAAAAATTTGGCGTATCAGCCGCAGCTCCAGTAGCAGTGGCCGCAGCAGTCGGACCAGTTGAGGAAAAGACAGCTTTCAATGTTGAATTGAAAGAAGTCGGAGCTCAGAAAATTGAAGTCATCAAAGTTGTCCGCGACGTGACTGCAAAAGGATTAAAAGAATCAAAAGACTTGGTTGATGCAGCAGCAGCAGGAACAGCCCAATTGGTAAAAGAAGGAGTCAAAAAAGAAGAAGCCGACGAAATTGCAAAGAAATTCACAGCCGCCGGCGCCAAAGTAGAAATCAAATAATTTCAACTTTTAAAAAGCACGTCCATAATCGGAGGTGCTTTTTTGTTGTAAAAATAGTAGAATATCTGAATGGAAAGGAAAAGGAAACATTTAATTGTGGGGGCGGGGATTTTGGCTTTTTTGGCTTTTAAGCTGTGCTTTTTGACTTTGTTTTTTGGGGACAGCAATGCTTATTTTTATATGGCAAAGGTTGTTTTGCAGGGCTTGATGCCTTACCGCGATTTTTTTCTGGCTGATCCGCCTTTGATGGTTTATATTCTGGCTTTTTTGAGGATTTTCTTCGGGAATAATCTATTGGCTTACCAGTTTTTGCCGGTTGTGTTGGAATCTTGCACGGCTTTTATTTTGTTTCTACTTTTAGATAAGGAAGACAATAAGTTCAGTTTTTTGGCTCCTTTTATTTATTTATTTTCGCTTTCGGTTTTAGCAACTTCTGATTATCTGACTGGCGCACAATTTGTAATTTTGTTTTCTTTGTTTGGCATATTTTTATGGAAAAAACAGAAGCCGTTTTGGTCCGGAGTTTTGTGGGCATTGGCTTGCCTGATAAAATTATATGCGGCTCCCGCTTTTCTTGGATTTTTGATTTTTGTCTTGCTACAAAAAAATCGCAAACAATCCGCCAAATTTATTTTTGGATTTGTTTTGGCTGGAGTTTTAATAATGGCGCCGTTTTTAATTGTCAGTTTTCATAACGTGATTGCTTACACTTTAACGCATCAGTTTAATAGGCCAGCTGGGCTCAGCAAAATTAATGTTTTTGGGTTTTTGCTTTCGCACGAATGGCTTTTGTTGATTTTGGCAATAGGAGGTTTAATTGCCAGCCGTAAAAAAGAATATTTTTATCCGTTTATTTTTTCTTTAGTTTTCTTTATCTTGTATCAGGATATTTATTACACATATTTTGATTCTTTTTTTGCTTATATAATAATTTTCGCAATTTTATTTTTGGGTTGGCTGTGGGAAAAAAATAGGGGATTGTGCTATGCGTTTTTTGGGATTTACATTGTTTTCTTTCTAATTTCATTTGGATTTTACCAGCAGACTTCTTTTATCCAGGATAGGTTTGTAAATGCAAGAGAAGTTTCAGATTATATGAAAACGCTTCCTTTAAAATATGAAATTTATGGTGTGCACGAAGCCGCGCCAGTGGTTGCTCTATTAAGCGAACGAAAATTATTTAATAATTATATAGACACAAACGGCCAGGCTTTTGCTTCAGGAGGGCAAAATCTTCAAAAAGTTAGTCAAGATGCGGCCAAGGCTGGAGTTATTTTGATTGCGCGTATTATAGACTTGCCAGAATATAACATAAAAGATTTCGGGTACGAAGCTTATTTTGCCAAAGATGTTTTTGAAAAATATTGCCAGAGGATGAAGGCTTTCCCAAGTGCTTCAAATGACCAGTATAACTTTATTGTCTTATATAAATGTGATAGTATATTAAAAACGGGCGGTTAGCTCAGCGGTAGAGCATTGCATTCACATTGCAGGGGTCACAGGTTCGAATCCTGTACCGCCCACAGAATTATGCCTCCATTCAAGAAAATCCATTGGACAGAGCATTCCAAAGTAAAAATGAAGCAATATGGGCTGTCGACTTCGAAGCTTTTAGGAATTTTACATAAGCCAGAAAGAATAGAACAGGGATTTGTGCAGGGAACAAGCGCTGTGATGCGCACAAATAAGAAGTTTACTAATAAGACGATTCCGTTGATAAAAGGGAAGTGGAAGCCTACAAAGGCTCCCGGGGAAATTTGGCTGATGTACAAGGATACGAAAGATTTCCGCAAGATAATTTCAGCTTGGCGGTATCCTGGGGTTACAAAGCCAGGCGAAAAAATTCCTATTCCAGAGGATATTATAAATTATCTGGAAAGTGGTATAATAGATTAAATGGAAACATCACAACGGCAAAATATAATCTCTGAATGGCTGTCATGGCAATTCTATGAAATGCCCAAGTTTTTATTTGGCGTTTGGAAAAATTACATTGTTTTTGCTTCCAATTATTTTTCTTTGCCGATTTTGTTGAAATCTCTTTTTTCACCATGGCGCAGATACAGGTGGAACTATCCGAAAGGATTCCAGGTGGGTGAATTCTTGAGCACGTTGATTTCAAACTTTTTTTCCAGGATTATGGGATTTATTATGAGGATTTTTTTGATAATTTCTGGAATCATTTTTCAGATTTTTGTATTGCTTGCCGGCTTAGTAATTTTATTATTATGGATTTTTTTGCCGTTTACAATATTAACGGGAATTTTATTCGCTTTAATTTACTAAATGAATTTTAACCTTAAAAACACAGAATCAGTTACTGCAATAAAAAGGGCGAAATTCCCCTTATTCCAGTTTGCTAAATTTTTTGCAAATATATTTTTGGCGTTGGCGCTGGTGTTTGCATTGCTTGTGGCATTTTCTTTAGTCAGCACTTATGCGGGGTATTTTGAGGTGAAAATGGCAATTTTATTTTTTTGCCTATTTTTGTTATTTTGGAATTTGAATTTGTTTTTGCGATTGGAAATAAAGGAGAAAAAATTCATTACAGATATGAAGGCTGCTCTTTTAGCTCCGGACAATTATAATATGGCGGAATTTTTGAATTTTTCGGCGGCGAAAATAGTTTTGGATGCCAAATCATTATGCAGGAAGAAAAAAATTCCCTTGAATTCCACGGCTGTCTTTTATTCGGCAGTTAAAATGAGCAAAGACGTCGATTTAATCTGCTTTCGCCTCGGATTGGACACAGGCAAGCTGAAGATAAATATAAAAAATTATTTAGAAAAAATTCCAAAATTAGATGGCAGCGATGTTTCTGAAAACTTCTATAAAACTATTTTGGCTGCTTTGAAGATTGCTGATTTTCGGCAGCATAATTTTATCGGGCCTGAAGAAATTTTGTCAGCCTTAGCCGGCGAAGACGAATTTTTAAAGCAAGTTTTGGTGGAATATGATTTGAAACCTGAAGACGTGCAAAATTTGGTTGTGTGGCTTGATTCAGCAAAAGATCTAGCGGAGAAAAATAGGGAATTTTGGAGTTTGGAAAATTTGATGAGGCAGGGCTCTTTGGGAAAAGATTTTTCTTCCGGATATACTTTGACGTTGGACAAATATTCTACAGATTGGAAAAATGTCGTTTCAAAATGGAAGTACAGGGAAATCATCGGCCATCAGAAGGAAATTGGGCAAGTGGAAGTAATCTTGGCAAAGTCTGACATGGCAAATGCGCTGATAGTGGGCGATACTGGAACGGGCAGAAAAAGCATTATTGAAGCTTTGGCGCAGAAGTGCTATTTGGGGACTTCTCTGCCGGAATTGAATAATAAGCGCGTTGTGGAACTGGATGCGGTTTTGTTGGCGGCACAAATTCCGGATTTTGAAAGGCTGGAGGCTATTTTAGATCAAATTTTTTCCGAAGTTGTGGCATCGGGAAACGTAATTTTAGTAATTGACGACCTGGAAAATTATGTGGGCCAAAAAATCCAGAAAGCCGGAGTTTTTGATATTTCAGGCATACTTTCAAAATATCTGCCTTTGCCAGGATTTCAGTTTGTCGGCATAACTTCTTATGAAGGGTTGCATAAAGAAATAGAAAATAGCCCTGCGTTTTCAAATTTGCTTGAAAAAGTTGAAGTGGAAGAGGTTTCAGAAGCCGAAACAATAAATATTTTGCAGTCTGCCGCGCTAGAGCTTGAATATAAGCACAAAATCTTGATTTTGTACCCTTCCATAAGAGAGATTGTGAATTTAACGGCAAGATATATGCCCAGCTTGCCTTTCCCAAAAAAGGCTTTGGATGTTTTAGATGAGTCGGCAGTTTACGTGGAGAGATTGCACGAAAAAGTTGTCTTTCCTCACCATATAGCCGAATTAATTTCCAAAAAAACTGATATACCTGTGGGAAAAATGGACGTGAAAGAAAAAGAAGTTCTGCTTAACTTGGAAAATTTGATTCATCAAAGATTGGTAAACCAGGAGGAAGCCGTAAAAGAAATCTCAATTGCAATGAGAAGAGCGCGGGCTGGAATTTCTTCCACGAAAAGACCAATGGGAACGTTCTTGCTTTTGGGACCGACTGGCGTGGGTAAAACAGAAACCGCCAAAGCTTTGGCGCAAATTTATTTCGGTTCTGAAGAAAAAATGATTCGAATTGACATGTCGGAGTTTCAGGAAATTGCCGATATCCAGAGGTTGATTGGAGCAGTTTCTCCTGTTGAAATCCAAGGAGTTTTGACAACTGCCGTAAGAGAAACTCCGTTTTCCTTGGTGTTGCTGGATGAAGTTGAAAAAGCGCATCCTAATATTTTGAATTTGTTTCTGCAAGTTTTGGATGAAGGCCATATAACTGATGGCCAGGGAAGGAAAGTTGTTTTTACTAATACAATTATTGTCTGCACTTCCAACGCCGGAGCCGATATGATTTTCAAGCAAGTTGAGTCCGGGCAAACTTTGGAAAAAGATAAATTGCTGGACAGCCTTTTTGAAAAGAATATTTTCAAGCCAGAATTCATAAACCGATTCGACGCAACAGTAATTTATCATCCATTGACGAAAGAAAACCTATTACAGATTGCGCAATTATCTTTGCAGAATTTGCAGAAAAATCTTAAGGAAAAAGATATTGCTTTTGAAATTACAGAGCCTTTGAAAGAAGAAATCGTGAATTTATCTTACAAGCCCGAATTCGGTGCCAGGGAAATGCGCAGGGTTATCCAAGATAAGGTAGAGAATGCCGTTGCAGAAGCTTTGTTATCTGATAAAATAAAAAAAGGCGACAAATTCCGGGTGAATCCGGATACTTTTGAACTTTTAGTGAATCCTGTGGAATAGGTTGACAAGCTTTTTTAAAGGAGTATATTAATATAATAATCATGAGCATAATATTTATTAAAAAATTGAACCTCGTCTTGTCAGGCCATTGTCCCGGAGGTTTTTGATAAATATTTCACAAATATAACTCTAAATCAAAAATCCTCCCAAAAAGAGGATTTTTTGGTCTTAGAGGCAAGCTCTTTCAAAATTTATTTGAATAATCAAAAAGGAGACTGGAATGAACACATTCATTGTGGTGATTGACGGAGTGATCTATTATCTTCTGCAAGGAGGCGCGGTGATTATCCGGCGCCGCAACAGAAAATCCAGAGAAGGGAAAGAGCTCTAATGAATGCAACTCAAGCGCAGGAATTTGTGCAGAACTTATGGAAGAGCGAAGGAGAGGTTATGCATAACGGGGTGCGCCAAAAGTGCGATAGTTGCGACGCTGTTTATCAGCAGAGCAAACTGCCCATTCTTAGATATCCCGGTTCTTATAAAGGGGATTGCGTTGTTTGCGGGCACAAACTGCGGGTTTGCCCTTGCATATAAGCCTCACAATGTGAGGCTCTTTTTTTATGTAAAGCTGGGGAAAATGCTATTATGCGACAAATTATTATAGATGGGGTGTGGATAACTAGTGCACAAATAGGTCTTTTTAGTCGTAAAAATGGGTTTTGGGCAAAGGTGTTGACGAGGTACCATAAAGTGGACTATAAATAAGGAGAAGTGGAAAGAAGTGGATAAAGGTGGGAAAACTCAATAAACAGGTGAATAACTAGGACAATGTTAATAGGACAATACGAACACACAATAGATAATAAAAAGCGCCTAGCTTTGCCTGCAAAATTCAGGGGCGAATTGGGCGATAAAATAATCATTACTAGAGGAATTGAGGGTTGCCTTGCCGTATATACAGAGGCAGAGTGGCAGACAGTCTCGCAAAAATGGAGCGCTTTGACTATAAGCCAAGCCGAAGCCAGATCTTTTTCCAGGATGATGCTTGCAGGGGCTATGGAAGTGGCTTTGGACAAATTAGGCAGGATATTGGTTCCAGATTACTTGAAAGAATATGCAGGGTTGAAAAAAGACGTGGTAATTTGCGGGCTATCCAACAGATTGGAAATTTGGGATTCTGAAAAATGGGAAACATATAAAATAGCGGCTGAAAAAGGAGTTGACGAGATTGTTTCGAAACTCGGCGGCTTGGGAATATAAATAAAAATATGATACATACAGCAGTTCTTAAAAAAGAAGTTTTAGAATATTTAGATCCGAAGCAAAATGAAAATTTTGTTGATTGCACAGTAGGCGAGGGCGGGCATTCGGAAGATATTTTAGCAAAAAATGGGCCCGAAGGGAAAGTTCTGGGAATAGATTTAGACCCTCAACAAATTTCATCGGCCCAATGGCTGCATGTTCAGTATAAAGAAAGGATTATCTTGGTGAATGATTCTTATGTGAATTTGGCGGAAATTTCAGAAAGGAAAAATTTTGCGCCAATAAATGGAGTCTTGCTGGATTTGGGAATGTCTTCGGTGCAATTGGAAGCCGCGCAAAAAGGATTTTCTTTCCAGGTGGACCAGAGCCTGGATATGAGATACAGCGACGAATTGAATTATTTGACAGCCGAAAAAGTTGTGAACGAATGGACCGAAGAAAAGTTAAAGCAAATTATAGAGGATTATGGCGAAGAGAAATTTGCCAGGAAGATTGCAAAAAATATCGTTGAAAAAAGAAAGCAGGGAAGGATAAAAACGACTTTCCAACTCATAGAAATAATAAAAGATGCTACGCCGAATTCATATTGGAGGGGAAAAATCCATTATGCGACAAGGACATTCCAAGCTTTGAGGATTGCGGTAAACGATGAGTTGGAAAACGTGAAAAGGGTTCTGCCGCAGGCTTTAGAACTTTTGGCAGAAGAAGGAAGGATTGCCGTAATTTCATTCCATTCTTTGGAAGACAGGATTATAAAAAATTATTTCGCCGAGGAATCTAAAAAAGGTAATTTAAAAATATTAACTAAAAAACCGATAACGGCAAGCAGAGATGAGCTCGGGAAAAATCCCCGCGCCAGGTCAGCTAAGCTGAGAGTAGCGGTAAAAATCATATCATGACAACAGCAGTATTAAGCGCAAGAAAGACAGAAACAGCCGATTTAGCCTCCATAAATTGGAAGGCAGTCTGCTTTGCAGGAATTGTTTTTTCCTTAACCTTGCTGGTGTTTTATGTTCTGCAGGTAAATTCCTTGACTCGCGGGTTTTACTTGGTGAGTACTTATCAAAAGCAAATTTCTCAGTTGGGAGATGAAAATAAAAATTTGCAGATTTCCTTTGCGGAAAACAGCTTTTTAGATGAAGCTATGGCGAAAGTCCAGGCGCTTAATTTTCAAAAGACAACTTCAGTAAAATACATCCAAATATTGGATAACTCTGTGGCAACAATAAAGAAATAATGAAAAAAAAGTTTGGCGACTGGAGGGTAAACACAATCTTATTTCTTATTCTAATAGTCGGGGCAGCTATATTTAGCCGCCTGTTTTTTCTGCAAATTTTGCAGAGGAAGCTTTTTGAAGCCCAGGCTTTGGGTCAGCAGACAGTTTTTAACGATGTAGTGGGCTCGCGCGGTCAAATTTTCTGCCAGAACAGTCAGCAATCCAAAGGGGCAAAATCCGACGGCGAGATTAAAACCTTGGCTATAAACAAAGATAACTGGATTATTACGGCAAATCCAAAAAATATTCCAGATAAAAATAAGTTTGCTGAAAGCTTGTCGGCTGTTACAGGCCAGACGAAAGAGGAAATTATCCAATTGCTGGATGCATCCGGCACTTATGCGGTTTTGAAAAAGGATTTGTCGGCAGATAATCTGAAAAAAATAAAAGCGCTGAATTTAAAAGGCCTGTCTTGGCAAAATTCATCTGAAAGGTTTTACCCGCAAAATCAGATGATGTCTCAAGCTTTGGGATTTTTGGGCGGATCTGGAGCTGGCCAATATGGCGTGGAAGGCTATTATGAGGACTCTTTAAAGGGCCAGTCTGTGATTATGCAGGATCAGTCGGGTTTAAACAGCATTTTTTCATCGGCTGATCAGATTTCCCGCAATGGATCAGACGTTTATTTGACGATTGATTATAATATTCAATTTCAGGCTGAACAGCTTCTAAAGAAAGAAAAAGAAAAGGATGATATTGATGGGGGCCAAATAATTGTGATGAAGCCTGACACGGGGCGGATTTTGGCTTTGGCGGGCTATCCAAATTTTGATCCCAACCAATATGGCAAGGAAAAAAACATGGCAGTTTTTCAAAACGGTTTCGTGCAAAAGCTTTTTGAGCCCGGTTCTATTATGAAAGCCTTTACTATGGCTGTGGCGCTGAATGAAGGAAAAATTACGCCGAATACCACTTATACAGACACGGGCGTGGTAAGCTTTTCTAAAGATTCAATCCATAATTTCGCAAATGAAAAATTCGGAGTGCAGACTATGACGCAAGTTTTGGAAAATTCCATAAATACGGGAGCCGTTTATGCCGAACAGCAAGTTTCCCATAAAACATTTTTTGAATATTTCGATAAATTCGGATTCTTCAGAAAAACAGGCATGGATTTGCAAGGAGAAGTTTCTTCAAAGAACGAAGCTCTCAGAAAAGGAGGCGACGTGGAATATGCCACAGCTTCTTTCGGGCAAGGAGTTGAATTGACTCCTATGCAAATTGCTAGGGCTTATTGCATGCTTGCCAACGGAGGCAAATTGGTAAAGCCGTATATCGTAGATAAAATTGTTTCGGGGAAAAGCGAACGCTCCACAAAATCAGAAATTTCCCAGCCCGTTATTTCGCAATCAACGCTTTCAGAATTAAACACAATGCTTATCAATGTGGTGGATAAAGGATTTAATGGAGTGGCGAAAATTCCAGGATATTATTTCGGCGGAAAAACAGGGACTGCCCAAATTCCTCTTGCAAATGGCAAAGGATATATGCCTGATAATAATACAATCCAAAGCTTTGTGGGATACGGACCGGTTTTCAACCCGCAATTTTTGATTATGGTAAAACTGGATAATCCGAAAGTTCCAAAGTCGGCTTTGTCGGCAGTGCCGATTTACAAGCAGCTGGCGCAGTACATAATAAATTACTGGCAGATTCCTCCAGATTACGACATTAGCGCAAAAAAATAGTGGCCCCACAGGGATTTGAACCCTGGTTACTTGCTTGAGAAGCAAATGTCCTAGACCAGGCTAGACGATGGGGCCGTTTCTATCTATTTACCATAAAATCAGTTTTTTGTCCATCTGCGCATTTATCCCCATACTTGATGGGTTTTTTTATTGTATAATTAGGCAATGCTAAAAGATATGCTTAAAAATTATTTCTATCCCATTGCCGTTTTCTCGGGCGGAATGATTGGAGTGGGGTTTTTGTCTTTGCCGTACATTGCTTTGAAATCAGGCATTTGGGTGGTGTTTGCGTATTTTTTGATTATAACGTCCCTGGTTGTTGCAATAAATCTGATATTCTGCGAGATAAGCTTAAAAACGCCTGACTTTAAAAGATTCCCGGGATTTGTGGGGCATTATCTTGGGAAATGGGGGTGGCTTTATGCGATGGTTTCCACAATGATTGCCGTATTTGGGGTTTTGCTGGCTTATATAATTATTGGCAGCCAATTTTTAGCTTCGGTTTTTCAGCCGATTTTTCATGGGAATCAAGCAATATATGCCTTTATTTATTTTTTATTGGTCAGCGCAGTAATTTATTTTGACATAAAAGCGATTGCCAAGTTTGAGCTATGGGTGATTCTTCTGCTTTTTTTGTCTTTGCTTTTAGTGTTCATTGGAGGTTTTTCCCATATAAACTTAAGCAATATATTCATTGGGAGCTGGGCGCAGCAAGCAGGAAAATTATTTTTGCCGTATGGGCCGTTGCTGTTCGCGCTTTGGGGAATCGGACTGATACCTGAAGTGGAGGAAATGATTGCGGGAGACAAGACCCGCTTGAAAAAAATAATCACGATTTCCACAATAATAATTTCTGGTTTTTATTTTTTATTCATAATTTTGATTCTGGGAATATCGGGAAGCCAGACAGATGCGACAGCTTTGCAAAGCCTGAAAAACTTTCTGCCTGATTTTCTAATTTCCATCTGCCTTTCAATAGGATTGTTGGCAACTTTTGCGGCGTTTGTCACGCAAGGCATCATTTTCAAAAAAACTTTAATGTTTGACTTGAAAATCAAGCATTGGCAGGCTTTTGTCATGACTTGCTGCCCTCCAATGATTCTTTTTTTATTGGGCCTGAAATCTTTCATTCCATTATTATCTTTTGTGGGAGGAGTTGTTTTGGGAATCGATGGAATCTTGATTTTGCTAATGTACAAAAAAATCGGCGGAAAAAATATCCTGATTTATCCTCTGTCCTTGGTTTTTTTGGCCGGCGTAGTTTATGAATTAATTTATTTTGTAAAATAAAAAATATGGTTTTAGAGATTGCAATTTTTCTAGTTTCAATATTCGCCCTGTCGTGGCTCAGCTCCAGCTTTGTGAAAACAATGGTGGAAATTGCCAGGTATCTGCATTGGCGGGAATTCATTGTGGCATTTTTTGTGATGGGATTTGCCGCTTCTCTGCCGAATTTATTTGTGGACCTGAATGCGGCTTTTCAGCATTTGGCTCCTTTAGCATTTGGAGATATTATTGGAGGGAACTTAGTTGACCTTACTTTAATAATGGCAATTGTGGTTTTCTTCAGCAAAGACACTGTTTCTACTGACAGCAAGATGGTGCAGGGAAGCTCAATTTTCACATTCTTGATTGCAGTGCTTCCGATATTTTTGATTTGGGACGGAAAAGTCACCCAAAAAGAAGGGGCAATCCTGATATTTGCATTTTTAATTTATGCTTTCTGGCTTTTTTCAAAAGACGGCAGATTTAAGAAAGTTTACAGCAAAGCAAAAAAACAGTCCAATATTCCTGTAGTGAAAAAATGGGTTTTTATAAAAAATATCATTAAGATAATTCTGATAATCGTTGTTTTGTTGGCGGCCAGCCAAGGAATCATAATGGCGGCAAAATCTTTCCAGGCAGGTCTTGGCGTTTCCATGTCGTTGGTGGGAGTCTTGATTGTGGCTTTGGGGAATTGTTTTCCTGAAATGTATTTTGGAATTGTTTCTGGCAGGAAGGGCGAGGGCTGGATGATTGTGGGAGATATGATGGGATCTGTTATTGTTTGCGCAACTTTGGTTTTGGGAACCGTTGCATTGGTGGCCCCATTCCAAATAACAGATATGTCAGTATTCTTAACTGCCAGGATTTTTACAGTTGTCGCGGCAATTTTCTTTTTGATTGCTATAAGGACCGGAAAAAGAATCACCAAACAGGAAGCAGTGCTTTTGCTTTTCATTTATGTGGCATTTTTGCTTACAGAAATTTTCATAAAATAAATGGCTTCTCAAGAATATACAAATAAAACTATCGGGGAAATCTTAGCTGAATTTGATTCTTCGGAGGAAGGGCTTTCCAAAAAGAAGGCGAATTTAGCATTGGCCAAATTCGGTCCGAATGAAGTGAAGATTAAGAACGCAAATGCATTTAACATTTTAATCCGCCAATTTAAATCGCCTTTTGCCTACTTGCTTTTGATAGCGGGAATAATTTCGCTTTTAATCGGCGAGAAAGCCGATAGCATTGCTATTTTTGCTTTTATCATCCTAAATGCCGCAATAGGTTTCTTCCAGGAATACAAGGCCGAAAAGGCGATTTTTCTTTTGGAAAAAATCATTCCTCAAAAAGTTAAGGTTGTAAGGGATGGAAAAAAACAAATTATAGAAAAGAAATTCCTTGTGCCGGGCGACGTTGTGATTTTGGAAGCGGGTGATATGGCTCCCGCTGATTTGCGCGCAATTAAGTTGCAGAATTTTCTGGTAAATGAATCAGTGCTGACCGGTGAGTCAATTCCAGTTTCAAAAGATCAAAAAGATATGATTTTTTCTGGCACATCTGCAATTTCCGGGAAAGCAACGGCCATTGCAGTGGCGACGGGCAAAGATACAGTTTTTGGAGGCATTGTGAAATTGGCTGCAGGCATAAAACGTGAAAGCACTTACGAAAAAAGCATTTTGTATTTTTGCAGGCTGATTTTGAAAATTGTTGTCGTCACTATTTCTTTAATTTTTATTGCTAATATTCTGCTTAAGGGCGTAAGCAGTATTTTGGAACTTGTTTTGTTTTCGGTGGCCCTTATAGTCAGCATTTTGCCAGAAGCTCTGCCTGCTGTGGTAACTTTTGCCTTGTCTGAAGGGAGCTTGAAAATGGCTAAGCAGAATGTGGTGGTAAAAAGATTGTCGGCAATTGAAGATATGGGAAACGTGGAAGTTTTATGCACAGACAAAACCGGGACTCTCACCCAAAATAAATTGGCGCTGGAAGAAACGGTTTCTTCAGACAAGAAAAAGTGCTTGCTTTATGGCGTTTTGGGAACTGGGAGCCCTTTTGACGCGGCTTTAAATCAACGGGCTCCGAATGAAATTTTAAATGAATCTAAAAAGTTTGAAATAATTTCAGAGATGCCGTTTGATTCTTACCGCATGCGGTCAGCCTTTTTAGCGGAATCCAAGCATGAGAAAATTTTAATTGTGAAAGGCGCGCCCGAATCTATTTTTAAAAATTGTTCTAAATTCAGCGGTAATTTTGAAAGGAAAGAATTGAAAGAAGAAACCGAAAAGCAGGGCATGGGCGGAAAAAGAGTTTTGGCCTTGGCTTTCAAAAAAGTCGATAAAGACAAAGAATCCATAAAAGTTGAGGATGAAAAAGGCCTGACTTTTTTGGGGTATTTCGTTTTTTCAGATCCTGTAAAGCCAACTGCCAAAGAAGCCATAAGTTTGGCAAAAAAATTGGGCGTGAAGATTAAAATAATTACTGGCGACTCAAAAGAAGTGGCGGGCTACGTGGCGCGCCAAACCGGCCTTGCTTCTTTGGAGGAAGAAATAATTTCCGGGCCTGAACTTGAAAAATTAATCTTAGAAGAATTTGAAGATGCTTGTGAACAAAAAACGGTTTTTGCCAGGATTTCTCCCGATTTAAAGCACAAAATAATAAAATCTCTGCAGAAAAGATACGAAGTAGGATTTATGGGGGAAGGAGTGAATGACGCGCCGGCCTTAAAAACTGCCGACGTGGGAATTGCTGTAGCCGAAGCTTCTGATATTGCGCGCGATACTGCGGATGTTATTCTTCTGCAAAAAGATTTGCGGGTGGTGGTAAATGGAATAAAAGACGGAAGGATGATTTTTTCCAACATAAATAAATATATAAAATGCGCTTTGGCGAGCAATTTCGGGAATTTTTATTCCATTGCCGTAATTTCTTTGTTTGTTAATTTTTTGCCTATGCTTCCTGTGCAGATCCTGCTTGGGAATATTTTGTCTGATTTCCCGTTAATTTCCATTGCAACAGATTCGGTGGATATAGAAGAGCTGCGAAAACCAAGAATGTATCAGTTGCACAATGTTTTGCCTTTGATAATTTCTCTAGCTCTTGTAAGCACAGTTTTTGATTTTCTTTTCTTTTCAATTTTTTACAGGCAGCAGCCGGGGGTAATTCAAACTTTGTGGTTTATTGAAAGTATCTTAACGGAAATTATCTTGATTTATATAATAAGAACAAGAAAAAAGTTTTGGAAGGCAAAAAAGCCCAGCTTATGGCTGCTCTCCCTTACAATAATAGACGGAATATTCATAATAATTTTGCCGTTTTTGCCGATAGGGAAAACCTGGTTTCATTTCGTAACTCCGCCTATTTTGCCTTTATTGCTAGTTTTTTTCCTTGTAGGATGCTATTTCGCAATGTCCGAATGGGTGAAGCTGATATATTTTAAATATTGGAAAACCCCTAAAAGTGTAGTAGAGTGAGTGCATAAGAATATAATTAAATAAACAAACATGAACCAGATAATTTTATACGTAATTTATTTTGTGGTTATCGTTTTAGCCGCCGGGTTAAAGGTGATAAAGGAATACGAAAGGTCAGTTATTTTCTTTTTGGGAAAATACAAAGGCATGCGAGGGCCTGGGCTTATTTTCGTAATTCCTATTTTTGAGAAAATGGTGAAAGTGAGCTTGAGGACTGTGACAATGGATATTCCTTCGCAAAAAATAATTACAAAAGATAACGTATCTATAGATATTGCGGCTGTGGCGTATTATCACGTGGTTGATTCTTCAAAGGCGGTTATTTCCATTGAAAACGTTTATTCAGCAGTAAACCAGATAAGCCAGACGACAGTAAGAAATGTTGTGGGCCAATTTATGCTGGACCAACTTCTTTCTCAGACTTTAGATATAAACAACCAAATAAAAACAGTAATCGACAGCCACACCGAGCCTTGGGGAGTGCAAGTAACAGCTGTGGAAATTAAAGATATTATTCTGCCAGACAATATGCAAAGAGCCATGGCAAAAGAAGCCGAAGCCGAAAGGGAAAGGAGGGCGAAAATTGTGGCAGCTCAAGGAGAATTCCAGGCTGCTGAAAAGCTGGGGCAGGCGGCTGATTTGATTGCAGCGCATCCGGTTGCTTTGCAATTGAGGACTTTGCAGACAATGGCTGAAATAAGCGTAGAAAAAAATTCCACAATTATTTTCCCGGCGCAATTTATGACAACCGTAAAAGAAGTTATAGACACAATAAAAGCTGATAATATAGGCAAGTAATTTTTTCAAAATTATATGAACAAATATAATAGAGGAATTTCAAATCTGCCATTTATTATAATTATCGCAGTTGTTAT
>CAIMDW010000032.1 GCA_903839895.1 Candidatus Staskawiczbacteria bacterium | reverse complement strand
CTTCTTTGCCCAAAAAGGCAATTCTTTCTTTCTTAATTCCAAGGCTTTCCCAAATTTTTGCAGATTCTTCATCTTTTGGCGCATTTTCATCACCCGCAAAGCAGGAAACTGCAAACCTTTCCAATGGAATTTTCAATTCCTTAGTTAAAAATTCAAAGCTCCAATTTATGGCTTCTTCTTTCCAGTAATCCCCCAAAGACCAATTTCCCAGCATTTCAAAAAAAGTGTTATGAGTGTCATCTCCAACATCATCAATATCGCCTGTTCTTATGCATTTTTGCGCATCAACCAGCCTTTTCCCTTCCGGATGTTTTTCCCCTAATAAATATGGCACCAAGGGGTGCATTCCGGCTGTTGTAAATAAAACAGTCGGATCGTTTTCAGGAATCAAAGAAGCCGAGGGAATAATCCTATGCCCGTTCTTTTCGAAGAATTCTAGATATTTTTGACGCAATTCGGATGACTTCATGTAATATTATTTTACCCCAAAAATATTTTAATGGCAACAGGCAAAAACCGCTATAAAACAAAAGGGGTCAACCGGTTGACCCCTTCGGCAAACTTCTAATTTACTCTGCGGATTTTATGATTTTGACGAATTCGTCTGGTTTTAGCGACGAGCCCCCAACTAAAAGCCCATTATAGCCTGATTCTCTCAAATAACCTGCTGAATTTTCCGCTTTTACGCTTCCCCCGTAAATAATTCTGGCTTCGGGAACAATGCTGGCAATAAAATCTTTCATTTTTTTTGCGTCTTCTGTTCCGCAATTTTTCCCGGTGCCGATTGCCCAAACCGGTTCGTAAGCAATAACTATGCCGTTTACATCAGCAATATCTTTCAACCCTTCTTTCAGTTGCCTTTCAACAACTTCTTCTTGTCTGCCCGCATCCCTTTCTTCTGCGGTTTCCCCCACGCAAAAAATTTGCTCAAGATCTGCCCCAATTGCGGTTTTTATTTTTTTGTTTATAATTTCATCTGTTTCACCAAATATATGCCTTCTTTCAGAATGGCCGATTATTACGTATTCTGCTCCCAAATCTTTGAGCATTAGAGCTGAAATTTCTCCAGTAAAAGCGCCTTTTTCTTCAAAATGCATATTTTGCGCTCCCAAAGCCAAACCTTTTAATTGAGATAAAAATACGGAGGGCGGACAAATTACAACTTCGGCATTTGCCTGTCCTACCCCGTTTTTAATCCCTTCAAAAATTATTTCTGCTTCTTTTTGGGAAGCCGGATTCATTTTCCAATTTGCAACAATTAAATTTTTCATAAATTAATTATACCGCAAAAATTATTTGGTTAATATCTTCGGCCCTTTTGCCGTAATGGCGATTGTGTGCTCAAAATGGGCTGACAAAGAATTGTCCTTCGTGGCATACCCATAGCCATCATCTGATTTTCGAAGGGTATAGTTTCCCATCGACACCATCGGCTCAATGCAAATTACCATTCCTTCTTTTATCGGCTCGCCTGATCCTCTTTTGCCAAAATTAGGAATCTTCGGATCTTCATGCAAATCCCTCCCGATTCCGTGCCCGCACAATTCCCTTATAACTCCAAACCCCTGGCTTTCAATAAATCTTTGCACGGTATTGCCGATATCACCAATTGTGTTTCCCACTTTAGCCTTTTTAATTCCCAATCTCAAGGATTTTTTCGTAACATCTAAAAGCCTTTTTGTTTCAAAAGGAACTTTTCCTATGGCAATAGTTACCGCCATGTCGGTGTTATAGCCTTTATATATGACTCCCAAATCCAGCCCTACAATATCGCCTTCTTTCAAAGCATATTTTGAAGGATACCCATGCACCACGTTTTCATTTACCGAAGCGCACAAAGAATATGGGAAGCCGTCGTATCCTTTAAATCCGGGTTTGGCTCCCGCAGATAAAATAAGAGCCTCTGCGGCTCTGTCCAATTCTAAAGTAGTTATGCCTGGTTTTGCAATTTTTTCCAATTCTTTCAAAACCGACGACAAAATTCTCCCGCCCTGCCTTATTATTTCTATTTCTTCTTTTGTTTTTATGCTAATCATTTAATGACTTTAAAATGTCCTTATGGACATCAGAGACAGACTGCTCGCCGTTTATTTTTTTGACTTCCATGCCTTTTTTTTCAAAAAAATCAAAGATAGGAAATGTCCTATCGGTATATTCTTTAAGCCTTACTTTTATAGTGTTCACATCGTCCAAACCTTCCCTTTTTATCAACTTTGACCCATCCAATGGGCAAATCGTAAGAGGCTCAGTCTCTTTATTAAATAATATGGAATGGCGCATCAATTCGCATATTTTTCTGTTGGAATTCCTGAAAATTGTTTCTTCCGGCTTTATTTCAAGCAAAAAAATCTTAATGTTTTCTTTGCCGTAAAAATTTTCTAATACAGGGGTGATTTTTTCTTCCTCGTAAACAGTCCTTGGAGAACCCGCCAAAATCAAATTTTCGCCTTCATCAAAAAGCCTTTTTATTTCGGCAGTTACAAGCTGTGTCACATATGGGGGGCTGCACAAGATTCCGTTTTTCCAGTTTTCTTTTTCCTGCAATGCATCAAATTTTTCTCCGTCTATTTCAATAAACCTATCTGCGCTTTTAGAATCGTTTTCAGCTTCCTTGAATTTCTTTTCCAAAATCTTGCTTGGTTCGATAACAAAAAAACCCAGCTTGTCTGAAAGAAGTTCAGACTGGGTTCCTTTTCCAGCTCCCGGCGCTCCAAAAATTATTATGACTTGCCTTTGCATTTTGAATTAAAAATTTTCGTATTCCCGCATTTGAAGCTGAGAATTGATTTGCCTGACCGTATCTAACACTACGCTAACCACGATTAAGAGTGAAGTTCCTCCTACTAAGAATGTAAATCCTGTAACTCCTGTAACTCCTGCTACAATTGAAGGCAATATTGCGATAAGCCCCAAAAATATGGCTCCAGTAAATAAAACCCTGTTTAAAATATGCTTCATAAAGTCAGAAGTTGATTTTCCAGGTCTTACTCCGGGAATAAATCCGCCCATTTTCTGCAAGTTTTCGGCAATTGTTTTTGGGTCGAAGGTGACTGCTGTATAAAAATATGTGAAAAGAATTACCAGCAGGAAGTACAAAACTCCATGAATCCAGACGTTGTTGAAAAATGCGCCGATGTTTGATGCGATGACTCCCACCATTCCTGCATAAGTTCCAAAATAACTGGCAATCATCCCAGGAAACAAAAGTATGGACAAAGCGAAAATAATCGGGATAACTCCAGCCGGGTTTACCGACAAAGGCAAGAAGGTAGAAACTCCCCCATACATTTTAGATCCCCTGACTCTTTTTGCGTATGAAACCGGAATATTCCTGCGGGCTTCAGTTATAAGCACAACTCCGGCAATTATAATTACAGAAAGCACAATGAAAGCCAAATAAGACGGAATCATTGACGAAGACCATGCGGCAAATGTCTGGAAAATGCTCATTGGAACTCTGGCAACTATTCCGGCAAAAATCAGCAAAGAAATTCCATTTCCCATTCCCTGCTCGGAAATTATTTCTCCAATCCACATCAAGAACATAGCTCCGGCCGTAATTGTGAAAATAGCTGAAAGCATTACCGGAAAAGTAAGCCCTGTAATTATTCCCTGCCTGGCAAAAACCGTAAGCATTCCATAACCTTCAAAAGCCGCCAACGGAATTGTAAGCAATCGTGAGTATTGGTTGAATTTATGCCTTCCAGATTCTCCTTCCTCTTTATAGAGCTTTTCTAAAGCCGGGAAAATCATAGTTAACAGCTGCAAAATAATTGTGGCTGTGATGTAAGGCCCGAGTCCGAGCAAAACTATTGAGAAATTACTTAAAGCGCCTCCTGTAAATAAGTTCAAAAGGCCAAAAACCTGGTTTTGGTCGAAAAATTTCCTCAAATTTTCAGCTCCAATTCCCGGAATTGGAATATTGGCTGCCAACCTGAAAACGACAAACAGAAAAATTACGAATAAAAATTTATTCCTTAATTCTTTATTTTTGAAGAGAAATACTATTTTGTCGAAAAACATTATATAGATTATTTAATTGTCCCTCCTGCTTTCCCAATTGCTGCTTTTGCAGATTCTGAAGCTTTGCAATTTTCAAAAACCAATTTCTTGGTAAGTTTTCCTGTTCCCAAGATTTTCAATTTAGGCGTCTTTCCTTTTATATTACCAATAATTCCTTTCTTAGCCAAGTTTTCAGCGTTTATGATTTCTCCGTCTTTGCAGTTCTTTTCCAAAACCTCCAAATTTACCACGGCATAATCCTTTTCAAACTTAAAAGTCCTATATCCTTTCAATTTTGGATACCTTTTGATAAGTTCCCTGATTATTGGAACCATTTTTCTGCCGGCTCTTGAAGATTGTCCCTTCAAACCCTTTCCGGAATATGTTCCTTTCTTTCCTCCGCGGCCAATTCTCTTTTTACTTTTGCGGACGTGTTTTGGTTGTAATTCGTGAATCTGCATATTATTTTGCCTTAGCTTTTAATTTTTTCAAAGCTTCCATTGTAGCTCTGGCATTGTTCAGTTTATTTTTTGATCCTGACAGAATTTTTGAAGAAATATTCTTAATTCCGGCCAAATCGCAAATTGTCCTAACAGCTCCTCCTGCCACCAAACCTCTTCCTTTCCTCTGTGGCCTTAACAAAATTCTTGCTGGCCCTGATTTTGCCCAAACTTCATGCGGGATTGTCCCATCAACTGTAATAATTGTAACCAGGTTTGCTTTTGCTTTCCTGGTCGCCTTTTCCACTGCTTGAGAAACATCCCTGCCTTTGTCTATTCCAATTCCAATTTTTCCTTTCTTATCTCCAGCAATCACAACAGCACGGAATTTCATCCTTTTTCCTCCACCGGTAACTCTGGTAACTCTTGCTAAATCCAAAAGTTTAGTTTGGAAGTCATCCTTTGGCCTGTCTTTGCCAAAACCTGCCCTGCCGAAACCTGGCCTTCTTTGTCCGCCAAAACCTCCTCGTTGCTGCTGACCTGGCCTTGCTCCATATTTTGGAGCTGCAGCCGGAGCTGGCGTTTCACCAGTAGGAATCGGCACAAAGCCGTCATTTGTTTTTACTTCTTCTTTTTTAATTTCTTCTGCCATAATAATATTGATTAAAATTTAAGTCCTCCTTCCCTGGCGCCTTCAGCTAATGCTTTTACCCTGCCATGAAAAAGGATTCCTCCCCTGTCGAAAACGACTTTTTCAATCTTGATTTCTAAAGCTTTTTTTGCCAATGTCTTCCCGACTTCTTTTGCCATATCCATTTTCTTTTCATCTTTCTTTGCCTTCAAATCCTTGTCTGAAGCTGAGACTAAAATTTTTGCTGTGTCGTCGTCAATCAGCTGGGCATAAATATGCTGGTTTGACCTGGACACAAAAAGCCTTGGCATGGCTTTTGTTCCTTGCATATTCATCCTTATTTTTTTATGCCTTCTGATTCTTTTTTCTTGTTTTATGCTCATATTATTTTGATGAAACTACTTTTTTACCTTCTTTTCTCCTGATTTTTTCTCCCTGATACTTAATTCCTTTTCCTTTATAAGGTTCGGCTTTCTTCTGTTTCCTTATCAAAGCTGCCATATGCCCGACTCTTTCTTTGTCGGCTCCGGAAACTGTAACCAGGTTTTTTTCCACCAGGAAGCTTACTCCTTCAATTTTCTTTATTTTAATAGGATTTGTAAATCCCAAATTCAAAGTCAATCCGTCTGCGTCTACCGCTGCTTTAAAACCAACTCCTTCAATTTCCAATTTTTTCTCAAATCCTTTGCTAGTTCCTTCAACCATATTGGCAATTAAAGCCCTGTACAATCCCCACAATCCTCTGCCTTTTTTGGAAAGCTCACCTTTCGGCGCAACCAAAATTTTGCCATCTTTCAATTCAACCTTTATTTCAGGATGGATTATTTGCGATAACTCTCCTTTTGGGCCTTTAACCGTAATTTCATTTTCAGAAATCTGCGCGGTTACGCCTTGTGGGACTTCAATTGGTTTTTTTCCTATTCTTGACATTGTTTTTTCTTAAATATTTAAATTACCAGACTTGGCAGATTACTTCTCCTCCGACTTTTTTATATCTGGCGTCTTTGTCGGTCATCAACCCTTGCGATGTTGAAACAATCGATATCCCATATCCTCCGTGGACTTTCCTTATCCCGTGGACTCCTTCATAAATTCTCTGTCCCGGCTTTGAAACTCTCTTGAATCCTCCGATAGCTGGAATTTCAGCTTCATATTTCAAAGTGATTTTCAGGGCTTTCATTTTTCCTTTCGTTGCTTTTTTCACTTCTCCGACAAAATTTTCCTTTGCCAAAATATTGGCAATTTCATTTTTTATTTTAGATAAAGGAACCAAAACCTCGGCTTTTCCAACCGCTTGGCCGTTCTTTATTGTATTTAACATGTCTGTAATTGGATCTGTCATATGTTTTGATAAATTACCAGGATGATTTTTTAACTCCCGGGATTTCTCCTTTATTTGCTAATTCCCTGAAACAAATTCTGCAAAGACCGAAAGCCCTCATAAATCCATGCCTCCTTCCGCATTTAAAACAGCGTCTCTGTTTCCTGCTTGGAAATTTCGGCTTCATTTTTGCTTTTGCTTCTTGTGATGTTTTTGCCATAATTTGTTAGTCTTTCATTGGGAAACCCAATAATTTGAATAATTCCAAACCTTTTTCTTTGCTTTTTGCGTTTGTCGTAATTGTAACCTGCAATCCGAAAATTGTCTTTTCTTTTTCTGTAAAAACTTCAGGGAAAGCAATGTGCTCTCGGAATCCGATTGACAAGTTTCCATTTTTGTCTATGGATTTTGGCTCGAGCCCTTTAAAATCCCGAGACCTTGGCAAAGAAAGATAAATAAACCTTTCCAAAAAATCCCACATTTTTTCCTTCCTCAATGTTACCACAGCCGCAATTTCCAAGCCTTCCCTCAATTTGAATCCGGCAATCGATTTTTTGGATTTTATGACTACGGGAGCCTGTCCGGCGATCAAAGCCAAATCCTGCGTTATCAAATTCATAATTTTTTCCCTTTCTCCTGCCGATTTTCCCACAACTGCTTTTCCGAATGAAGCATTCAAAACCACTTTCCTTATAGAAGGAACTGCCATGCTGTTTTTAAATCCCCCTTTCATCATTGCAGGGATTACCTCTTTGTTGTATTTTTCTTTTAAGCTTTGCATAGTATTAAATTACTTGTTTGCATTTCTTGCAAATCCTATTTTTTGAATCTTTTTCTACTGAATAACCCACTCTTGTTGCTTTTCCGCATTTCGGGCATATTACTTTCACATTTGAAACGTCCATTGCTGCAGGAATATCCACAATCTGTCCTTTTTCTCCTTCCCTTCTCGGCCTGACGTGCTTTTTTCTCATATTGATCCCTTCAACCAAAATCTTTGCTTCTTTAGGAAGAGATTTGGTGATTTTTCCTGTCCTGCCCTTGTCTTTTCCTGCAATTATTAAAACGTTGTCTCCTTTTTTTACTTTCATATTATTACAATAATTCAGAGGCCATCATGGCGATTGTGCCAAACCCCTTGTCCTTTAATTCTTTTGCAATTGGCCCCAAAATCCTAGTTCCTTTGGGCTCTTTTGCGTCGCCCAAAATTACAACTGCGTTGTCATCAAACCTGATATATGAACCGTCAGCTCTTTTAAATTCCTTTCTCTGCCTTACCAGCACTGCTTTCACTTTGTCGTGCTTTTTTACAATCTTCCTAGGTTCTGCTTTCTTCACAACAGCCACGACAATTTCTCCCAATTGAGCATATCTTTTTCTTGTTCCTCCGGGTACGTTAATAACCTGGACAATTTTTGCTCCAGAATTATCAGCGACATTTAACATTGATCTTGGCTGTATCATTTTAGTTTAATTTACTTTTTACTATCCAAGTTTTATCTTTTGAAATCGGAGTTGTTTCTTCTATCACAACCCTGTCTCCAGTATGATATTGGTTTGTTTCGTCGTGGGCTTTGAAATTCTTGTGCATTCTGTACCTTCTCTTGTATTTCGGATGCACTTTTATGGATTCCACTTGGACCACCACAGTCTTTTGCATTTTATCGGAAACTATAGTTCCCTGTAAAAGTTTTTTTGGCATGTTACTTTGTTTCCCTTAATATAGTTAATATCCTGGCAATTTCTTTCTTGGAATTTTTTATTTCTTTCACATTCTTCAATTTTCCGGATGAAAAGCTGAACCTCAAATCGCTCAGTTTCTTTTTCAATTCAGAAACCGTTTTTTCCAGCTCTTTTTTGTCTTTTTTCCTTAATTCTGCAATCTGCATATTATTAAATGTTATCCTTTTTAACGAATTTTGTCCTAATCGGCAATTTTTTTCCTGCCCCTTCCAATGCTTCTTTTGAAATGTCTTCTCTTAATCCGTCCAATTCAAAAATAATCCTTCCTGGCCTGATAGGGTAAACATAATGATCAACCGCTCCTTTTCCTCCTCCCAAACCAACTTCAGCTCCCAAAAAGGTTACCGGCTTGTCCGGGAAAACTCTTGTCCAAAGCTTTCCGCCTTTCTTCATATACCTGATTATATACCTTCTTGCAGCCTCCAATTGCCTTGCTGTAAGCCATTTTGTATCCAAAGCTTTCAATCCATAGCTGCCAAAATTAATCTCGGTTGCGCGAGTTTCAACTCCTTTGGAGGAGTTTTTGTGCCACTTTCTGTGTTTAACTTTTCTTGGCATCATTATGCTCATAATCGTGTATCTTTATTAATCAAATTTATCTCCCTTATAAATGTAAACTTTTATTCCGATTTTTCCATATGTGCAGTGCGCTTCGTCTTGGGCGTAATCAATGTCGGCTCTTATGGTATTTCTTGGCAATTGCCCTTGTCCCAGCCATTCGCGCCTGGCAATTTCAATTCCATTCAATCTTCCTGCAACTTCCATTTTAATTCCCTTGACTTCCCTGTTTGTCATAACCCTTTCAATGGACTTTTTCAAGACTTGCCTGAAAGGAATCCTTTTCTCAATTTGCTGGGCTGCCATCTGGGCAACCAATGTTGAAGAAATCCAAGGGTTTTTTATTTCTTTTATTTCAATCTTCATCTCCCTTTTCGTGTGGTTCTTTATTTTCTTTGCAACATAGCTTTCCACCTCTTTTTTCAAAATATCAATTCCATTTCCGCCTCTGCCGATAATAAGTCCTGGCCTGGCAGTTTCAATAATCAAATTCAATTTATTTGCTGAATGCTCAATTTGTATATTTGCCACTGAAGCCTCAACCAATTTCTTCCTCAAGAAATCTTTTATCAAAAAATCTTCTTCCAAAAATTGGGGCATTTTCCTGCCGTAAAAACCGCGGATATTCCAATCTTCTGTGCCTTTTATTCGAAATGATTTTGGATGGACTTTGTGTGACATATTACTTTTTTGCTTTTTTCGCTGTTACTTTTTTTACTGTTTTCTTTGCTTCCGGCTTTTTTTCTTCTTTCTTCTGTTCAATTTTCTCTTCGCTTAAAGTCAATGCGATGTGCGCAGATCTTTTTATAATAGGATATGCTCGTCCTCTGGACATTGGGTGCCACCTTTTCATTTTTATTCCTTCGTCTACAGTAACTGCTGAAATAAATAAATTGTTTTCATCTAAATGGAATTCGTGCTTTGCCGAAGCAACTGCTGAATTCAAAAGTTTCAAAACAGGCCTGGCTGATTTGTTTATAGTAAACAAAAGTATTGCCTGCGCTTCCGCAATTTTCTTTCCTCTCACCAAGTCTATAACCTGCCTGACTTTTCTTGGTGATGTCCTTAAATTGTTCAATTTGACTTTAATTTCCATATTATTTCACTATTATTTTTTAGCTGCCGGCTTTACTGCAGTTTCAACTTTTACAGCTTCTTTCTGTTCGGCTCCGGCTTCAATAGCTTTTTGCATCTTTCCTCCATGCCTTACGAATTTTGTCGTTGCTGAAAATTCTCCAAGCTTATGTCCTACCATGTCCTCTGAGACAAAAACTGCAACGAATTCTTTTCCGTTATGCACGCCAAAGGTATGTCCTATCATTTCAGGGGCTATTGTGGAATGCCTTGCCCAGGTTTTAATTATTTTCTTATCATCTTTCCTGACACTTAAAACCTTTTCAAGCAAGTTCTGGTCTATATATGGTCCTTTTTTTAAACTTCTTGGCATGTTTTACTTCTTTCTTCTGCTAATAATTAATTTACTTGACCACTTTTTCTTATTTCTTGTCTTAACTCCCAAAGCTGGTTTTCCCCAAGGAGTTTTCGGATGTTTCAAGCCTATTCCCTGCCTTCCTTCTCCTCCACCGTGCGGGTGATCAACAGGGTTCATGGCCGAACCGCGGACATGAGGCCTTCTGCCTTTCATTCTGGATAATCCGGCTTTTCCAAGCCTGTAAAATCTGTTTTCAGGATTTGATACTGCTCCAATAGTGGCAAAGCATCCGTTTAAAAACATTCTGACTTCTGAAGATGGCATTTTTAAGTTCACATATTCTCCATCATGGGCCAAAACTTGGGCTGAGCTTCCTGCTGACCTTACGGTTGTTCCTCCTTTGCCCGGTTCCATTTCCACATTGTAAACCGATGTTCCCACTGGAATATTTTTCAATTGCGCCCTGTTTCCTGGAGTCAAAAGAGTCGATTCAGCAAAAACAATTTCATCTCCCACTTTCAAATTCTGGGGAGCAATTACATATTGCCTTTGGGCATCTGCATATTCTATCAAAGCAATAAATGCTGTCCTGTTTGGATCGTATTCCAAAGCAATCACTTTGGCAGGGGCGTTCATTCTTGTCTGTGAAAATTCAATAATGCGGTACATTCTTTTCACTCCGCCTCCTTTATGGTTGACCGTGATTCTCCCTGTAGAGCTGGACCTGCCCGAATTCCTTCTGACATATTTCAAAAGCCTTTTCTCCGGCTTTTTTCTTGTAAGCTGGGAGAAATCTATTCCGGTCATGCCCCTTCTTGCTGCTGTTGTTGGCTTATATATCTTCATGTTACAAAATTTCTATTTTTTGCCCGTTTTTTATTTTCACAATCGCTTTTTTGTATGACTTTCTCCATCCCTGAGTCTTGCCAAGCCTTCTTTTTTTGGCTGGAATCCTTATAACGTTTACTGACAATACATTTACCTTGTAAATTCCTTCAATTGCGCTTTTCACTTCGTTTTTGTTGGCTCTTGGGGAAATTTCAAAAATATATTGGTCTTTTTCTGCTAAAGTGCTGGCTTTTTCGGAAATGTGCGGATTTTTCACTGTTTCGTAAGAAAACTTTGCATTCCGTATTTTCGAAGCTGGAACTGATTTTGCCGGAGCCTCAGCTTTCTTTTCCACTTTTAAAGTTTCTTTTTTTACAACCGAAACCTTTTCAGCTTTCTTAGCCGGCTTTCGTGCAGTTTTTTTGGATTTTTCTGCGCTTTCCTTATTTTTTAAAAAGTCTAGTAATGCTGCCATAATATTCTTTTAACTTGCGAATGTTTTTTCAATCGTTTTAATTGCGTCTTTTGTGATAAGCAAAAACTTTGAATTCAGCACGTCCAATACGTTCAAATTCCTTGCGTCTTCAATGGATGTCTTGTTGATATTCCTTGAAGCCAAAACTATTTTCTTGTCATAATTTTCCAAGGCAATAAGCGTTCTTTGGCTCTTGCATGGCAAATTCTGCAAAGATTTAGCCATTTCTTTCGTTTTTTGCGTCTTCAGTTCAATCTTGTCCAAGATAATCAGCTGGCTGTCTTTTGCTTTCTGGGATAAAACCATAAGCAAAGCTTTCCTTCTCATTTTCTTTGGAATTTCCACAGCAAAGATTCTGTCGTTCCTTGGGCCGTGCGTAACTCCTCCACCCTTCCAAATTGGTGAACGTGTTGATCCGTGTCTGGCTCTGCCTGTTCCTTTCTGCCTCCAAGGCTTTCTGCCTCCGCCCCTGACTTCTGACCTTATTTTTGCATGGGCTGAAACTTGCCTTTTATTGGCTGACAAAGAGACTGCAACTTGGTGCACCAAATCCGCATTGAATTTTACGTCAAAAATTTCCTTTGGCAAGGTAATATTTTCAACTTCTTTTCCTGCTTGGTTGTAAACGCTGGCTTTCATGGTAATTAGGCTCTTATTTCCAGCAAGGTCCTTGTTGTTCCGGGAACCGCGCCTTTGATTACTAATAAATTGTTTTCTAAATCTATTTTCATTATTTTCAAATTCTTGACTGTGGTTCGGTCCACCCCCATGTGTCCCGGCATTTTCTTTCCTTTGACAACGTGCTGAGGAAACCTTCTTCCTACAGAACCCAAAGTCCTGTGCTCATGCTTGTTGCCGTGAGTTGCAGACAATTTGCCCTTGAATCCATGCCTTTTTACGCCTCCTTGGAATCCTTTTCCTTTGGAAATTCCGGAAACTTTCACAATATCTCCTTCAGCAAAATTGGAAACATTGATTTCGTCGCCCACATTCTGGGTTTCTTCTGTTCCCCTGTATTCCTTGATGAATTTGTATTCTTTGCCTTTCATGGATTTGCCAATCTTGCTTTTCTTTTCTATTTTTTCCAATCCAATTTGCAAGGCCTCATATCCGTCATTTTCCTTGTTTTTTTTCTGCAATATATAGCAAGGACCCGCAACAATCAAAGTAACCGGCGTCACTTTGCCATTTTGGTCGTACATCTGGGACATTCCTAATTTTTTTCCTAGTATGAATTTCATCTTTTGTTTCTTAATGAAAAACCGGGCAATTGCCCGGAGTTCCGGCAATGTTGTTATTACAGAATATTCTTTAACAAATATCCATAAAAGTTAACTATTGCTAATAATATAATAGCTTACTAAATTTTTATTGTTATGTCAACACCTGATGGCAAATTCAAATCCCTTAAAGCCTCAATAATGTCTTGACTGGGATTTAAAATGTCAATAATTCGCTTGTGAACCCTCATTTCAAACTGCTCCCTGGCGTTCTTGTGGACGAATGTTGAGCGGTTTACGGTGTACTTCAGTATCTCTGTCGGCAATGGCACCGGTCCCAAAACTTCAGCTCCAAACCTGTTTGCAATGTCGATTATCTGGCGGGCGGAATTGTCAATGATTTTATGGTCGTAAGCCTTCAATTTTATTCGAAGCTTGAGGCCAGCCAATGGCTGAACTTCCGCTTTTTCTGTCTTCTTTACAACTCTCTTTTTCGGAGCTGCTGGTTTTTTAAGTGCTGGCATTTTACTTGATTATCTTGGTAACTACACCTGATCCAACTGTTTTTCCGCCTTCCCTTATGGCGAATTTGCCTTTCTCTTCCAAGGCGATTGGAGCGATTAATTTTATTGTCAAGCTAGCTGTGTCTCCCGGCATAACCATTTCTGTTCCTGCAGGCAAAGTGACATCTCCTGTAATATCGGATGTGCCAATATACAATTGAGGCTTATAACCTGTGAAAAATGGCGTGTGACGGCCTCCTTCATCTTTGGACAAAACATAGACTTCTGTTTCAAATTCTGTATGAGGATTGATAGACCCTGGCTTGCAGAGCACTTGTCCCCTTTCCACATCTTCCTTTTTCAAGCCTCGGAGCAAAATTCCAACATTGTCGCCGGCGTTTCCTTGATCCAAAGATTTTTGGAACATTTCAACTGAAACAACAACTGTTTTCTGGGTTGGCCTGATTCCGACAATTTCCACTTCGTCATTTTGTTTGATGACTCCTCTGGAAATCCTTCCTGTGGCCACTGTTCCTCTTCCTTCTATAGAGAATACATCTTCAATTGCCATGGAAAATGGCTTGTCCAATTCTCTGACAGGCTCGGCGACATAATTATCAACGGCGTCCATCAATTCAATGATTGGCTTTGCTTTTGGATCATCAGCAGATGTGGCTTCCAAAGCTTGTGTGGCAGATCCCCTGATAACCGGAGTTTCGTCTCCCGGGTATCCGTTTTTCTTCAATAATTCCCTGATTTCTGATTCCACCAAATCCAAAATTTCCGGGTCATCAACCATATCGCATTTGTTCATAAAAACCAGCAATGATGGCAAACCGACTTGCCTGGCCAGAAGAATATGTTCTCTTGTTTGAGGCATAGGGCCATCTGGGGCTGACACAACCAAAATTCCACCGTCCATCTGGGCGGCTCCTGTAATCATGTTTTTGATGTAGTCGGCGTGTCCTGGACAGTCAATCAAAGCATAGTGCCTTTTTGCTGTCTCAAATTCCAAGTGTGTAATTGAGATCGTCACTCCTCTTGCTTTTTCTTCCGGAGACGCATCGATTTGGTCGACGTTCTTGTCAGACGACTTCATTCCTCGCAATTTTGAAACTTTCATTATTGCGGCAGATGTTGTGGTTTTTCCATGGTCTACGTGGCCAATGGTACCGATGTTTACGTGAGGTTTTGACCTCTCAAATTTTTCTGTTGCCATATGAATTAATTATTTTTTAATTTTGATTTTAATAT
>CAIMDW010000031.1 GCA_903839895.1 Candidatus Staskawiczbacteria bacterium | reverse complement strand
CAAAACCGTATTTCCTTTTTCAACCAGTCCGCCCAAAACAGAAATAAGTTTTTTTATGTCGTCAAAATGCAAGCCGGTTGTGGGCTCGTCAAGAATATATAAAGTTTTTCCGGTGCCCTTTCTTGAAAGTTCTGTTGCCAATTTTATCCTTTGCGCTTCCCCTCCAGAAAGTGAAGTGGCTGATTGCCCCAATTCCACATAAGAAAGCCCGACCTCTTTTAAGGTTTTCATTTTTTCATAAAGCCCGGGAATGTTTTTGAAAAATTCCATGGCTTCCTCCACATTCAAATTTAAAACTTCGGCAATGTTTTTGTCTTTGTAGGTTATTTCCAAAACTTCCTTGCTATATCTTTTGCCGTGGCATTCTTCGCACTCAACATAAATGTCTGGCAAAAAATACATTTCCACTTTTTTCTGGCCCTGGCCTTCGCAAGCTTCGCACCTTCCGCCTTTTACATTGAAGCTGAACCGGCCGGCTGAATATCCGCGCACCCTGGCTTCTTTTGTTTTGGTGAAAATGTCCCTGATATATGAAAAAGCTCCTGTGTAAGTTGCAGGATTGCTTCGCGGAGTGCGCCCAATCGGCGACTGATCCACTAAAACAACTTTGTTTATATTTTCAGTTCCCAAAATTTCTTTGTGCGCGCCCGGCTCGTCTTTTGCCCTGTAAAACTTTTTAAGCAAAGCCCTGGCCAAAATGTCATTTACCAAAGATGATTTTCCAGAACCGGAAACTCCTGTCACACAAACAAATTTTCCCAAAGGAATTTTAACATCAACATTTTTCAAGTTGTGCTCTTTTGCGCCTCTTATTTCCAGATATTCCTGCTTCTTGCTTTCTTTTTTTGATTTTTTATGGTCTATTTCAACTTTTTTCCTGCCAGACAAATAATCTCCGGTTAAAGTATGCGATTTTAATATTTCTTTATATGTGCCTTCAAAAACAACTTTTCCTCCGTGCTTTCCGGCTCCAGGACCTATGTCCACAATCCAGTCCGCTGCCTGCATTGTCTGGGGGTCATGCTCCACCACAACAACCGTGTTTCCCAATTCTTTTAATTTTATTAAAGTATCAATTAATTTATGCTGGTCTCTGGCATGCAAACCGATAGACGGCTCATCTAAAATATACAAAACTCCGGATAATTTTGAACCAATTTGCGTTGCCAAACGAATTCTTTGCTCTTCTCCGCCCGCCAGCGTTCCGGATTTTCTCGACAAAGTCAGATATGATAAGCCCACATCAACCAAAAATTGCGAACGGTCAATTATTTCTTTCAAAATCGGATGGCTGACTTTTGCTTCGCCGGCATTCAAGTTTTCGGGCAATTTTGTGAAAAATTCTTTCAATTTATCAACTGGCAAGTCAACAACCTTGTCAATTGACTGATCAGCAACCGTTACCGCCAAAACTTCTGGCTTCAATCTTTTTCCTTGGCATTTCGGGCAAATTTTTATAACCATATACTGCTCGATTTCCTGGCGCGTCCAATCGGAATCTGTTTCGTGATATCTGCGCTCTAAATTGGCAACCACTCCTTCAAAATCTCCATCGCCTTCGCCGTATAAAATAATATCAATTGCTTTTTGTGGCAAATCTTTTACTTCTTCGTCCAAAGAAAACTTATATTTATCCGCCAAACCGGAAAGAATAGAATAATAGTATCCTTGCCTGCCGACTTTGTGGCTTGCGCGTGACCACGGCCAAATTGCGCCTTCGGCAATTGTCAGCCTTTTGTTCGGAATCACCAATTCCGGGTCAACTTCCAATTTTTCTCCCAATCCCGTGCATTCCGAGCAAGCTCCATAAGGATTATTGAATGAAAACAACCTTGGCTCAAGTTCGGGCAAAGAAATTCCGCATTCTTCGCAGGCAAAATGCTCGCTAAAAATCAAATCTTTTTCCGGGTCGTTTTTCTGGCCGATAATTACAATGCCTTTTCCAAGCCTTAATGCCGTCTCCAAGGAATCAACCAGGCGCGACCTGTCCAAATCATTGTCTAGAACCAATCTATCAACCACAACCTCTATATCGTGTTTTTTTTGCTTATCAACAGATTTTTCCAGTGATTCCTCAATCATAAAAACATTCCCGTCAATCCGCACCCTCACAAATCCTCCCCGCTGAATTTCTTCCAAAACTCCTCTGTGCTCGCCCTTTTTATTCCTGATTACCGGCCCTAAAATTGTTATCTCTGAATTTTTTTGCAATTTTAAAACCTGGTCAACAATCTGGTCAATTGTCTGGCGCGAAATTAATTTTCCGCAATTCGGACAATGAGGCTTTCCAATTCTTGCATACAAAAGCCGCAAATAATCATAAATTTCTGTTATTGTGCCTACGGTTGAACGCGGATTGTGCGTCGATTTTCTTTGGTCAATGGAAATTGCCGGCGAAATTCCTTCTATTTTATCCACATCAGGCTTGTCCATTACGCCGAGAAATTGGCGCGCATAAGCTGACAAACTTTCCACATATCTTCTCTGGCCTTCAGCATACAGAGTATCAAAAGCCAACGATGATTTTCCCGAACCCGAAAGCCCAGTGATTACAATCAATTTATTTTTCGGCAAATCCAAATCTATATTTTTTAGATTATGGACTCTTGCCCCCCTGATTTTTATGAATTCATTTTGCATACAAAAAACTTGCGTCGTTCATTATATAACAAAAAAACCGCCCGTTCAAGGGGGCGGTTTTCAAAATAATTATATTGAGCGCCTATTGGCCGTTAAGAACCGTAAATGGCGCACTTGACATCACCGGTATTGAAGCGCCGGAGCCGTTTGGACCGGGATTGTTTGGATCATAGTTGAAAACTTGGACCGTGTAGGTGCCGTTAGGCATCGTCCCCGCATCGGGAATAACGAAGGGATATGATCCACCGGTCGGTCCTGACGGAACATGAGCATGAGCATAAACATAAGCCAGATCGGTACTATCATGAGAATCATCCAAAACACTGATCAAACCATATTTTTCCCCGTTTCCTTTTGTCCAAGTAATGACCACATTATTAATCCCCTGGGAGACCCAATAAATCGTGATACCGCTACCAGTTGTCAAGGGACCACTCACCGGTTGGACCACCGTAACGCTCGTTAAAGTTGGAGCGGTCGGGGGCGGCAGAGTCGATTTAGTGGCCGAACAGCGGGCCGTGGTACCGTTATTTGACCCGACACAAGTCCAAGACCAGCCTATAGTCGTTGGGTTAATAGTGGTGGGATTGCCGGCCGAGCAGGCGTTTCCACCGATACTGCTACCAGAATAAGAACTATTATTCGCCGAACCGCAAATGCCATTGACTGCCGTCGAGGTCGAGCCATACTTGGCCGAACAAGAAACATGGTAACCGCCATTCACGCCATTGCAATTCCAATACCAATAACCCCCCATCAGCAAGGGAGCCGGATCGTCTGCTAGCGTACCAACAGAGCAGCGCTCGGCCACCGGCGGCTGTTCGGAGTAAGACTTATCCTTAGCCGGACCACACTGGCCCAATTGAGAAACACTGCCGGCTGCCAGGGTTGCACTGGCTTCCAAGCCCAGATTACTGGTATCGATCGTATTCTGCGCCACCGCCTGATCCGAGTAACCCCAATGGAGCGCCGTGATCTTGACGTTCTTGAGTCCAGCCGTGCCACCTAAGGTGTTGTCGAGGATCGTCGTAAAAGTGAATGAACGAGTTGCTTCGGCTGGAATAACGAAGGAAATAGCCGTATCGGCAGAATTAGGGCTGCTCGCCAGCGGTTTCAGTGGCGACGACGGCGACAGATAGCGCTGGGAAGTAACAGTGAGTGACACGGAGTCACCGGATGACTTACTAAGATAGGCCTTGCGAGTGCCGGTATTTCTAATGTTAAAACCAATTACCGCCTGAGCTTTCAAATTATTGGAACCATCTACTACCGCGCCGGATGCCGACGTTTTAGTTACGGAGAGTGAAGCCGAATCAGGCTGATTTGTCAAAGTAACTGTTGTGCTGTCAATTTGAGTTTTTTGAGGCTTGCATTTTGCATTTTTGGAATATTGGAAAATCGTGCAATAGTTTTTCTTTTCTCCCAAAGAACTGTTTGATGAAACACAGCTGAATGTGGCTTTGGTTCCGCTTTCATATCCTGTAAAAACGCATTTGCCAGCTTGGCTGGTAGGTGCTATGCACGGCAAAACTTCGCCATAATCGCAAGAAATCTTGAAATTTTGTCCTTTCACTGCTGTTCCATCTGCATAAGACCCCTGCAAAACCGGTAACCCTGTCCCCGCCGCAACAAATGTAAATTGAGCATGAGGCAACGAAGTTCCATTGCTATTAGTAACCCAGATATCCGAACCGCCCGCTGGATTTGCTGGCGTAGTCGCTGTAAGTGTAGTACTATTTACAACAATAACATTAGTTGCTAAGTTATTGCCAAAACGCACGGTGGTTCCGCTTCCAACTATAAACCCAGTTCCGGTAATGGTTACATTTGTTCCGCCCGCAGTTGGACCAGAAGATGGAGAAACAGAGATAGTGGACGGCTGAGTAGCCGCAGAAATGGTGAAATAATTATCACTCATATCTTGTGCAGATATTATACTTTGGTCAATAGGTAAAGCTATAACTTCAAGCTTATACCTCCCTGGAGTAACATATTCTCCATTACCACAATTGTAGGAACCTAATCCAAGTGTAATTTTACCAGCTCCCAACTCTTTTGTTGTAAGTAAGCAACGATTAGTTGATCCTTCTCGATACAAAGCAAAATTACCATTTGCTCGTGGTCCAGTATAAGAATAATTTATATCGTAATCTTTACCAATTACCCATTGTTCTCCGCCGTTCGGCGAAGTGACGGTGATGGACGGCTGACCGATTGCAGTTGCATTTAATGTAATGCTCTTGCTATTTTGTTGTCCGTTCGAATTAGAACAAGTTACTTTATAAGTTGCGGTAAAACCTGCTTGCCTGGCCAGCACTTTGAAATTTCCCGATGTCGCGCCTTGCGTCAGATTTATGTCCTGCACCCCGTTTGCGTCTGTGCCAGTCAAATTATTCATCAAAACTCCATCAGCATAAACATAACAGTTTGTTGCATTGGCTGACGAATAAATGAAATTTACTGTATCTCCCACTTGTATCGTAATTGCGCTGGCGCCAATTGCCTGCCCATCCGCATTAAAATTAACGGCGGGCTGTCCGCCTAAGCCTAATTGGGCTATCAATTGCTGCAACTGCGCCATTAAGGCCACTACTTGCGCTTGGAGCTGGGCAATTAAAGCTGAATTGTCCACTTGGGCGCTGGCTATTCCGCCAAAGCCGAAAATCGCTGTTACTAAAACAGCCACGATTACGAGAGATCTAATCTTCATAGAATTAAAAATTAATTTTAATAATTTATTT
>CAIMDW010000030.1 GCA_903839895.1 Candidatus Staskawiczbacteria bacterium | reverse complement strand
TGAAAAAGCTTCCAAGACAAGAATCTCAGTTTTATTTTTTGGGTCGCTTTTGGCAAGAGTCAAGAATTTTAAAATGCCTCCGCCAGGAGGGGACAGAATTGGGTTAAGGCCTATTTCGGTCCAGCTGAACGCTTTGGAAAAATTGGGAGCCAAAATTGAAAAAGAAGACAATATATATAATATAACCTGTGAAAAATTAGTTGGAAAAGAAATCGTTCTGGAAGAATTTTCCGTAACAGCTACTGAAGCTATAATGCTGGCCGCTGTTTTGGCTGAAGGAAAAACAGCTATAAAAGGAGCGGCAGCCGAGCCTCACGTGCAGGATTTAGGAGAAATGCTTTTGAAAATGGGAGCCAAAATTGAAGGATTGGGGACTCATACTATAAAAATTGAAGGAGTTGAAAAATTGCACGGATGCACGCATTCTATAATTCCGGATCCTTTGGAAGCTGGAACTTTTATTGTAATTGGAGCTGCTATCCCCGGAAAAATTAAAGTTACTGGAGTGGATTTGTCGCACTTGGATTTGTTTTTGGCGAAATTGGAAGAAATGGGAGTGGATTTGGAAAGGGGAGAAAATAGTGTTACGGTTTCTTATTCTCCAAATTTAAAAGCTGTGAAAGTGCAGGCGCTTCCGTATCCAGGATTCCCGACAGATTTGTTGCCGATAATCATTCCGTTGTTGCTTTTGGCAGACGGGAAAAGCTTGGTGCATGATCCCTTATACGAAAACAGGTTTAATTATATCCAGGAATTGCGCAAAATGGGAGCTGACATTGAAATGGTGGACCCGCACAGGACTTTTGTTTTCGGGCCAAAAAGGCTATCGGGAGCAAATATTGATTCTTGGGACATCAGGGCTGGCGCTTGCCTGGTAATTGCCGCTTTATCTGCCGAAGGAAAAACCACAATTGGAAACGTCTTCCAAATTGACAGAGGTTATGAAAGAATAGAGGAGCGCTTGCAAAAATTGGGGGCTGATATAAAAAGAATAAAATAATCCAAATATGTTTAATAATAAAATTGCAATTGATTTAGGGACTTGCAATTCGCTTGTTTACGTCCAAGGCAAGGGAGTTGTTTTATACGAGCCGTCTGTGGTGGCGCTTTCTTTGACCGACAACAAAATTTTGGCAGTCGGGGAAAACGCAAAAGAGATGATTGGCAGGACTCCAGCTGACATAAAAGTTTACAGGCCGTTAAAAGACGGAGTTATTGCCGATTATAGGGTAACGCAGGCAATGCTTCATTATTTTATAAACAAAACGCGCTCAAAATGGAAAATATTCAAGCCCGAATTGGTCATTTCTGTTCCGGCCGGAATTACTTCCACAGAAAGGCGGGCGGTAATTGAAGCCGCGCTGGCTGCAGGAGCCAAATCAGCTTATGTGGCAAAAGAGCCGATTTTGGCGGCAATTGGAGCTGGGATACCAATAAATTCGTGCTCGGGGCATATGATTGTGGATATTGGAGGAGGAACCGCCGAAGTGGCGGTAATTTCTGTGGGCGGAATTGTGACTTGGCACTCTATAAGGGTTGCGGGTGACAAAATAGATGCTGCAATTGCCGAATATATAAAGAAAAAATACAATTTGGCGATTGGAACTCAATCTGCCGAAGAAATAAAAATAAAAGTGGGCACAGCTATTCCTCAAAAGGAACTGAAATTTTTGGAAATACAAGGTAGAGATTTGATTTTGGGCTTGCCAAGAAATATAAAAATTTCAAACAATGAAGTCTGCGAAGCCATTTCTGATGTGCTGGCCGAAATAATTGTCGCAATAAAGCACGTTTTGTCTGAAACTCCGCCGGAACTTTCAGCCGACATCATGAACAAAGGAATCATAATGGCAGGCGGAGGAGCCTTGCTTTCAAAAATAAACGAATTAGTCGCTCAAAGCACCGGAGTGCCATGTTTTGTGGCCGAAGAGCCGTTATTCTGCGTGGTAAAAGGCACGGGAACAGTTTTGGAAAATTTGGAAGAATACAAAAAAGTCGTAATGAGCAAAAAATAATAAATGCATGGACCAAGAAACTCGTAATTGCCAAAATTGTAAAAAGGACTTTGTAATTGAGTCTGAAGACTTTGATTTTTATGAAAAATTAAAGGTGCCAGCGCCAGTCTGGTGCCCCGAGTGCCGTTTTATAAGGCGGGCTGTTTGGCGAAACGAAAGAACTCTTTATCGCAGGAATTGTGATATGTGCAAAAGAAGCATAATTTCTATTTATTCGCCAAAGTCACCTTACACGGTTTACTGCAATGATTGCTATTATAGCGATAAGTGGGACTCATTGAGTTTTGGCCGAGAATATGATTTTTCTAGGCCGTTTTTTGAGCAATTTAAAGAGCTTCAATTGAGGGCGCCGCGCTTATATTCTTTTGTTTTCCAAAACACGAACAGCGAGTACACTAATGGAGCGGCGTTCAATAAAAATTGTTATATGCTTTTTGTTAGCGACTATAACGAGGATTCGCTTTATTCTTATTATCTTATGCACTCTAAAAGCTCCGCCGATTGCCACACCTCAAATGAGTGCGAGCTTTGCTATGAATGCATTGGGTGCAAAAAATGCTACAAGACAAGCTTTTCTGAAGATTGCAATGATTGCCAAGATGTTATTGCCTCCAAAAATTGTTCAAACTGCCAAAATTGCGTTGGATGCGTGAATTTAAAAAACAAGAGTTATTGCATTTTTAACGAGCAATATTCTAAAGAAGAATATTCTGCAAAAGTTAAAGAACTGGATTTGCAAAACCGCGATGGGATGGACGCAGTATTAGAAAAGGCTCACCAGTTCTTTGAAGACAAAATAGTCAAATACATCCACGGTATAAAAAATGCAAACGTAGTTGGAGATTATATTTCTAATTCCAAAAATAGTTTCGATTGTTTTGGTTCTAATTCTACCGAAGATTCCAAACACATAACTTGGGGAGATAATATAAATAACTGCCAAGACGGATATGTTGTTGTAGATAAGTCAACATTCTCCTATGAAATTGTAAGCGCTATAAACCTTAATAATGTTAAATTCAGCGTTTTTTGCCAGAACGATTTCGATTCCCAATATTGCGATTTTTGCGAAAGCTCAAATAATCTTTTCGGCTGCATTGACCTCAAAAAGAAGGAATATTGTATTTTAAACAAGCAATATTCAAAAGAGGAATACAATGAGCTTTTGCCAAAAATAATTGAGCACATGAATTCCCAGCCATTTATGGACAAAAGTAGCATTGAATATAAATATGGCAGTTTTTTCCCTGCTGCTTTAACGCCATTTGCTTATAACGAAACTGTTGCCCAGGAATATTCTCCCAAAACTAAAGAACAGGCGGCGAAGATGGGTTATTCCTGGCGAGAACCCGAGGAGAGAAATTATAAAATAACTTTGGATTCTAAAGATATTCCGCAATCAATTGCCGAAACCAAAGATGACATTGGCAATGAGATAATCGGCTGTGGACATAATGGCAAATGCGATGAGGGATGCACTAGCGCTTTCAAGATTACCCCAGAAGAACTGCAGTTTTACCGAAAGATGGGCGTTCCGGTGCCGAAATTGTGCTTTAATTGCAGGCACACGCAAAGATTTAAAAAGAAAAATCCGCAAAAGCTTTGGAAAAGTCAGTGCGCCAAATGCAAGAAGGATATTGAAACTAGTTATGCTCCAGAACGACCGGAAATAGTTTATTGCGAAAGTTGTTATCAACAAGAAGTAGCATGATTATCGGGCATAAAAAGCAGTGGGAATTTTTTAAGAGGAAGTTTGAGGCAAACCAGTTATCGCATGCGTATTTGTTTGTGGGACCGAAAGAAATTGGGAAAAAGCTGTTTGCGGTGGAATTTGCGGAATTTATCGGGTGCAAGTTTCCGGATTTGAAGATAATTGAAAAAAAGGCGGATAAGAGCGAAATTGACATTTCGCAGGTCAGGGAAGCTCAGAATTTTCTTTCATACAAATCTTACAATGGCGGATATAAGATGGTAATTGTGGATGACGCCCATTTGATGAACCAGGAGGCGCAGAGCTGTTTTTTAAAAACTTTGGAAGAGCCGAAAGGACAAACCTTGCTGATTCTTGTCACCTCAAAACCCGATATGATGCTGGAAACGATTTTATCCAGATGCCAGACGATAAGCTTTTCAACGCCGAAAAATCTTCCGCAAAACCCTGAAAAAGTGAAAAAAGAAGAGGCACTTTTAAAGGAATTGCTTGCAGTTGCAAATTCCAATTTGGCCGATAAATTCAAATATGCTAAAGCTTTTGACTTTGAAACGCAGGATTTTGGCGAAGTTTTGGAACTTTTGCAAAAGCATTTAAGGGAAGAGCTTTTGAAGGAAGTGGAAAATAAAGGGTCAAACCTGCTTAAAATAAAAAATTTAATAAATTTAGTCGAAGATTTAAATAAAAAATTATTATTCACCAATGCCAGCCCGAAGTTGGCTTTGGAAATACTATTAATGGAATTTTAAAATTATGAGTTATAAAGAATTTATAGACAAAATAAAGCCGGAATTTGAAAAGTCTTTCAGGTTTTTAGAGGCGGAATTGGCAAAAATAAGGACTTCCAGGGCTTCTCCGGCTTTAGTGGAAGACATAGAGGTTACTGCTTTCGGCCAGAAGTTTGCTTTAAAGCAATTGGGCGCTATTTCAGCTCCTCAAGTAACTCAGCTGGTTATTCAGCCATGGGATACTTCATATATAGAGCCAATAGAAAAGGCAATCGGTCAGGCTGGCCTTGGAATGTCGGCCGTAGTAGATAAAGATGTGATTAGGCTGAATTTGCCAACTTTGACAGAAGAGTATCGCGCATCTTTAGCAAAAGTTTTGAATGAAAAAGCGGAAGAAGCTAAACAGGTAATGCGGAGGCAAAGGGAAGACTGCTGGAACAAAATCCAGGCGGCGCAAAAAGCCAAAGAAATTTCCGAAGACGACAAATTTCGCGGAAAAGACGAGTTGCAAAAAGTAGTCGACGACTACCAAGAAAAAATGAAGAATTTAGTGGAAAAGAAAAAGAACGAACTTGTTTAATTAAAATTTTTTTTTAATGATATCTGCAATTTTAACATTTGTTATCGCACTTCTTTGCTTGATCGGCCTCATGGTAATCCATGAATTCGGACATTTTATTATTGCTAAGAAATTTGGAGTGCGAGTGGACGAATTTGGAATCGGGTATCCGCCGAGAATTTTTGGCAAAAAAATCGGGGAGACAATTTATTCTGTAAATTGGCTGCCGCTTGGAGCTTTTGTGAGGATTTATGGCGAGGAAGGCGGAGTGGATGATTTGCGCAGCTTTGCAAATTTGGCAATTTGGAAAAGAGTTTTGATTATAATCGGCGGAGTTGCGGCCTTCTGGATTGCGGCTATGGTTATTTTTACCGTTGTTTTTGCAATTGGCACTAGGTTGCCGGTGGGCGATAACGATGTGCAAGGCTTTTCAAATCCGCAAGTGGAGGTAATTTCGGTTTCGGCAAACTCTCCGGCTTCAAACGCAGGAATAAAAGTGGGTGACGTATTGCTTCAAGCCGGGAATGTGCCGATAAGCAAAATAAAAGATTTCCAAGATTTTACAAAGTCTCACGCAGGCGAGCAAATTGATATAAAATTAAAGCATGGCGGGAAAATTTACGACGTGCTTTTGAATCCACGGGTAAATCCGCCCGCCGGCGAAGGATCGGTGGGAATTGGATTGGAAAGAATGGCTTCGCTTGTCAGCAAGACTTCCTGGTATATGGCGCCGATTAAGGGAATAACTTATACTTGGCAGACGACTTGGACTTCCTTGGTGGGTTTATATACGACAATTTCCGGGCTTTTTACGCATAAGCCGCTGCCCGCGGGAGCAGCTTTTGCCGGGCCTTTGGGAATCACAGTATTTTTGGCAAACGCGGCCAGCTATGGCGCCGGATTTTTCCTTTATTTTATCGGGACGATCGCGGTTTTGGTGGCAATATTTAATTTGTTTCCAATTCCAGCGCTGGACGGAGGGAAATTGATTTTTCTGGCAATTGAAAAAATTAAAGGCAGGCCGGTTTCGGTAAAAGTAGAGCAGACAATAACTTTAGTATTTTTCGCAATTCTTATTTGCTTGTCATTATTTATTACCATAAGATTCGATATCCCAAGATTCGCAGACTTCATAAAATCATCATTACAAAAGTAAATTTTTTAAATTTATGCTGCAATCTAAATTATTTTATAAGATTAACAAGGAAAAATCTGCCGAGACGGAGGCGGTTTCGCATGATTTGCTTACTCGGGCCGGATATGTGGATCAGCTGATGGCCGGTGTTTACAGTTTTTTGCCTTTGGGATTTCGGGTTTTGAAAAACATTGAAAAAGTAATCAGGGAAAATATGGAGCTCGTAGATGGCCAAGAAATTGTAATGCCGGCTTTGACTCCTAAAGAAAATTGGTTAAAAACCGGAAGATGGGACAATTTTGACGTTTTGTTCAAGTTGAAAGGCGCTGGCGACAAAGATATTGCTTTGGCTCCCACTCACGAGGAAGTTATTGTGCCTTTGGCGAAAAAAAATGCAATTTCTTACAAAGATTTTCCATTTTCGCTTTTCCAATTTCAGAATAAATTTAGGAACGAAATGCGGGCAAAGTCTGGAATTTTGAGGACAAGGGAATTTTATATGAAAGACCTTTATTCTTTCCATACGACAGAAGAAGATTTGGATAATTATTATGAAAGAGTCACTAAAGCTTATTTTAATATTTTTAAGACAGTCGGAATTGGAGAATCAACATACAAGACATTGGCTTCGGGGGGAACATTTTCCAAATCTTCCGATGAATTCCAGACACTTACAGATGCGGGAGAAGATATAATTTATATCTGCAAGAAATGCAAAAACGCAATTAATAAAGAAGTGAAATCAGATAACCAGGCTTGCCAGAATTGCGGATCAAACGATTTTGAAGAAAAAAAAGCTGTGGAAGTGGGGAATATTTTCCATTTGGGCACGAAATATTCCGAACCATTTGATTTTAAATTCAAAGACAAAGATGGCACAGAAAAACCGGTGATTATGGGGTGTTATGGAATTGGATTGTCCAGGCTTATGGGTGCAATTGTGGAAGTGAATCACGATGAAAAAGGAATTATTTGGTCCAAGGAAGTTGCTCCGTTTTTGGTGCATTTGATTGAACTTAAGTCTGATAAAAAAATAGTTAGAACCACGGCTCAAAAAATTTATCAAGAATTGCAAAATGAAAATATT
>CAIMDW010000029.1 GCA_903839895.1 Candidatus Staskawiczbacteria bacterium | reverse complement strand
GGAGAAAAAATTCCTGATAGAACGGATTTTCTCACTTACATTGATGATCATCAGACAAGAATTAAAAATTGGCGTAAAGCAGTAGAGCTTGCAGCTCCATTGGGCGAAGAATTTTTAGAGCTTGTAGCCAGCGGCAAACTCAAAAATGTAGTCGAACGATTATAATACCCCTTCATTAGACTCAATATGGACTGGCGAAATAAAGCAGCTCCCCTGAAAGAAATTTTTAAAGATTGTGTGCTTTGCCCGCGCCAATGCCATGTTGACCGTACACAGGGGCAGCTTGGTTATTGCCGCATACCGGCAAAGATCACGATGGATTGTGCACTGCCTCATCACGGTGAAGAGCCGCCCCTTTCCGGAACATGCGGGGCCGGCACTATTTTCTTCTCTTCCTGTAATTTAGGCTGCCTTTACTGCCAGAATTACCAGATTTCTCATTGTACGTGCGGTCAGGAGCTTGATTCCTCTGCCCTGGCTAAGGTAATGCTGGATTTGCAAAGGCGCGGGTGCCACAATATTGAGCCCGTTACTCCCACACCCCAGACGCCATTGATTATGGAATCCCTCCTTTTGGCGCGGGAGCAAGGCTTAAAAATTCCCTTCGTTTATAACTGTGGCGGATATGAAAACCCCCGGATCATAAAAATGCTGGATAAAATGGTAGATATTTATCTGCCTGATTTCAAGTATGGTGTCGCAGAAGATGGCGCCGCTTTTTCTGCTGTATCGGACTATCCGCGTTATGCTCTGGATTCCTTAAAAGAAATGGTGCGGCAGGTTGGCGCTGATCTGGAAATGGAAAATGGTATTGCTAAAAGAGGAGTTATCGTGCGCCATCTGGTATTGCCCGGTAAATTAGAAAATTCCCGGGCTGTTTTTCGTTTAATTAAAAAGGAAATATCAACGTCGGTAGCGATCAGCCTCATGTCGCAATATACGCCGACAGACAAGGTGCGCAATCATCCGCAGCTGGGTCGCAGGATAAATGAAGCGGAATATAACCAGATTCTTAATTTTGCGTTGGATTTGGGTTTTGACAACCTGTTTATTCAGGAAGTCAGCGAAGAAAATCTCCTGCCTGATTTTGACTGCGAAAATCCATTTAAATAAAAATCACGTTTACGGCATATTAAAAATAGAAACGCCTGCCGGCGGTTTGAATTGAAACATTTTTTCGGAAAGGCCGGTGTTGGTGGAAATGTTAGAGAATTTCAGGACAGTGGAGTTTCCCATAGTGTCTTCAAAGCTAACCTGCAAAATGAGGAAGTCGCTTTTATCAACTGTTATCGAAAAAGGATTCAGGGAAGGAATTTTTTCCAGTGGCGTTAAAACCAGCAAATAATTGCCTTGTTTATCCAGAGCTTTGGGTTCGGCATATTTGATTGTGAAATCATTTTTTAGTTTTCCCAATCCGGACAAAAACTTAACCAAAATGCTGGACTTAAAGGTGTAATCAGCTTCCTGCGTATAGGCAACCTTTTCCTGGGGAAGGTAAAGCCATGTTTTACGGGGATTGATGACCATTTTCTTTGCTTTGGGCTTGGAATAGTTCCAGAGTATATTTTTGGGATTTTTAAAAAAGACAGTTCCTTCTTCGATATCGATCTTCTTTATTGACTTAATGGTTGTTTCCTGAATAAAGCTGGCTCTAAAATCTTGTGTCTTTTCGTATGTTTGCTGAAGCGCAGTGACAACTTCATCTATCGGCACAGGTGTGGTGGCAAATGCGGCAGAAGGTGTAACTGTATAAAATAACGCAACAAATATCCAAATACCCGCTTCAATGATGATAAACTGCTTATTTCCTTCTAAAAATAATTTCATTAATATTCCTTATAAAAAAATGAAAAAAACAGGTGTAACTGGCACATTTTTTTCAAGAGAGTTTATATCCTTTATTTCACAGAGCTCTAAGTGACTATGAATAAAGCATATATTTGCAAGTATTTGAAAATATTGGATATTGATCTTGCTCAAATCTTATGCAAT
>CAIMDW010000028.1 GCA_903839895.1 Candidatus Staskawiczbacteria bacterium | reverse complement strand
TAATTTATAACAAAAAAAAATAAGGCGGATACAATCATCGGCATTGCATCCGCCCATCATCGTTCATGCCGCAATTCAGCGGATTTGGAAGTAAACGGGGGTTGGCTGTTGATAGTTTGAAATCACTATCATGTACTGCGACCACCTTCCTGCAGTAAGCCGCACCCCAGACGTCCAGGGAGTAATCCAGTAATTCCCCAAACGTATCCAGCCGCACCTGTTACCTGGCAAATTTCCCAAAACATAAATAGTCATGGCTGTTACTGGTGTTGTGTACGGCCTGTTGGAAAGCAATGCCGCCCACCAACCGTATGGCTCGAGAGCCGTTAGGGTTGGCTGTGTGCCATCTGCGGTGTAATAGATGGTCCACGTGTCGCCAGAATTCATAGTCGCAGAGATTTGTTGTCCCCGTGCGATGGAGTTGAATAAGCTACCCGCCCAGACATCCTGTTGGACTCCCAGAACCACCAGAAAAACCACCAGCCTCGACACGAAACTTAACATAAACCTACCTCCTTGTAAAATAACATTAAAGATTAAACAGAACAGTGCGACATGCAAGATTCTTTAACCCTCACCTTTAACCTATCACCAATTAATATATATTGTCAATAGTAAAAAATGGAATCTATTATAAAAAAAGGGCGCCATATAAGCAATGGCGCTTTCTACTCGTACATTCTCCAATTTGGATTTGCCGCATTCCTCTTTGGCGAGAGTTGAGGAATTGTGGCAATATATGCATGATTGCTGCCATCTCCACTTGGTGGAGTGCCGTGGTAGCCTACGAACTTGTCCTGGTATCGGCCATAAACTGTAATGCCTACAACTGTTCCAGCAGGATGATTTGGGTACTCAATTGTGAACCAATTATTCCCATTGGAATCACAAACAAATCCCCTTGTTCCGAAATCGCCGCAAATATCGTATGACCCAAAAAGCAATCCGTCATCGCCCACTGACGACACTGTCGTATTATGGGGCACAGTAGGATCAGCTGTTACTCGAACTGGATTGATGGTTTTCCAACCTAACCCATCCCAACCGCAGATGAACCCATCCTGCCAAGCTGTTCCAGAGTAATACCGTATGCATTCTCCGCCAATCGCAAATCCTCCCATGCAAAGCGGAGTAGTAAAGGTGGTTTGATAACCGTTAAAAACGGTTTTGCCGCTTCCATCCATATTACTCACATATAAATGGGAGAAATTGTCTGAAAAGTATGCTCCCACCATTTTCTGTCCGTGGATTGCGCCTACATTTCCCTGGATATTACAGAGTGAAAAGCCTGACCCATTGTCATTGACTGTGAACCAATGAGCAAGGTAATTAACATCTATATAACAACCTACAATCGTCGACTCCCAGATTGACTGAAGCCAAAGGTCGTAAAATGCGTCAGCCACGACAATCTCCGTAAAATTACCATTTTTCCACACTGAAGCCCGCGATTTACCAGTTGAATCACTCCAGTTGATTATGACGGTGTTTTTATAAATGCCGCCTGCATATGCGCCAACTGCGCCTGGAGGATCAATGTCTGTCCAGTTTGTTGTGGTGTATGTTTGGCCCAAAACTGTGGGACACACCACAAAAAACACAATAAAAAATAACATCGCCCTAGTGATCTTCATGGCAGTCCCCTTTCATAGCATTTACTCCAAATTCAAATAAAGAATGTATTAGTTTTCAAATGTGGGAATAGGCTGTTTTATCTTGACAGTACAGCATTTTCCCAGTGCTATATTAAGCATACAATTACCAAAACAGCCCGTCAAGACCTGCGGGCTGTTTATTTGTTTTGATAAAAAACGGCTAAAAAGGATTGATTTCCTTCCAACCTGGCAAAGTTCCTTTTTTGGTGATTTCTAAAGAACCATTAGCAGAGCAAGTACCCACATCATCTGTAATCATCAGGCTTGGAGAAAATTCTCCTGCGCTAGAATACGCATTCGAAGTTATATCACCAACTGTATGGATAGCAGGATTATTATTTACATTACTCCAAGTATATGTTACTCCTGAAGCGTCTTTGCAATTGCCAGTCGGAGAATTGTAACATTTTGAATTATCGGTGAATTTTACCGAACTGCCGACAACAGCCGACGCAATATTTGTAAATTTAACATCAGGGAAAGAGTGGGCCGAAGTTGTAACTACTGATGGCTCAATTATCCATGCACTGCAATTGCTTGCATTGTTGCAAATTTTAACTTTCCATCTATAAGTTTTTCCATATAAAAGCACATCTGGATAAGCATAAATAATACCATCGCACCCCATAGTAGCTGATATTATGGGGTTTGACATCTTAGTATCTGAATATTGGGAAGTTGTATCTGTACCGCATATAACTCTGCTAATCGCAACGCTTGAATCGGAAGTGTCTGTTACTTGTAAATAAATTCTCGAATCGGTACTAGCGGTAAAATTATAGTTTTGCCAATTAAAAAATACTTCGTTTGAACAATCTGGCGGAGTGTGAGACAAATTTATCGCCGAAGGCACGCAACCGCTGTTTCGGCCGTCACCCAAATTATTTGCTAAGCTGCATACAGCTCCGCCTCCGCAAGCAATGCATTGGCCGGCGCTATTGCATGTCGGATTAACCGAATAAGCTCCGCACTGGGAGTCGCCCAAGCTTCCAACTGTGTCGCATATGCATCCTGTCCCCCCAATCACGCATTTATTGCTTGCATTGCAAACCGGCTGTTGGCCAGAGCAATCAGGATCGGAACTGCATTCTTTGCCATGCCCGTTTGCAGTGCACTTTGACGGGCTTGAACTGTCGCAATGCGAACCGGAAGTGATCGTTACAGATTCGTGCGGCGCGTCACAGCACCCCATAGAATCACAAACTTGCAATTGTGTGTTATATATATTTCCGCTAGAATATGAATAAATGTTATCGCCTATTTTTTTACACATCGCATCTAAAGGATGTTTATTGCAATAGCTATCGCCAAAATCCCAAATATAATTTACATATCCATTAACTTGAGTTTTGCAATTGTAAGCGCTATTGTCTGATTTTCTGCAAATGGATGAATCTGCAAATAAAATTTGCCTGCCTGGAGCTGCGTTGGAAGGATTGACATTAAAACTCGGATTAGGCAAAGAATTTGCTGGCGTTGTATAAGTGCCTAAATTTTCCCAATCTGACTCGCCGTAAATATTCCAAACTTTTATGCGAATATTATAAGTTTTCCCGTAAGTCAGATAACCTCCGCCAGAAACTGCATTAAATGGATTTACTAAAAAATAATTTCCATCATTATCTTCAGTATTGACAGTGCCGTTTGGTAATGAAGGGCTGACAGTACGGCTTATATTGATTTCTGCTGAATCCGGATCAGAACTATAAACCTGAAGCTGATATTGCGTTTCCCCTTCGCCAGATCCGCCGTCATAGTAAGTCCATTGGAAAGACACTGTCCCTGCGCGATCTGTTCTATCAGGAAGAGGGCACGAAAAATTTGAAATCTCCGCTAGATTTGAAGCGTATGGAGGATAATTCATGCAATCATTTGATCCAGAACAACTTATCGATGAACTGCTTGGAGGCTCGCTCGAGCTTGATGAGCTTGAACTAGAGCTAGAACTGGAAGAACTAGAGCTTGATGAGCTTGAACTAGAGCTCGAACTCGAAGAACTAGAACTCGAACTTGAGCTAGAAGAGCTAGAACTAGAAGAACTAGAACTTGAAGAACTTGAACTAGAAGAGCTAGAACTGCTATCTGAAGATGAATCGGAACTTGAATCCGAACTGCTGTCTGAAGATGAATCTGAACTTGAATCCGAACTGCTGTCCGAAGATGAATCAGAACTATAGTCGTTACTACCGCTGCCGCCTCCGCCACCACCTCCTCCCGTGCCTCCGCCAGTAATGCAGGTGCCAACTTTGTTGTAAACGCAAGTATACCCACCAGAACCTGCGGGACCACTTGAAGCTTGACCGGTAGCCGCCAAATCACAACATGCGGGATCATCATTCGGCCCACACATTGGAAGCGTATCTGTTGCATCGCTGCATCCCACTGTTTGTATGCACCATATATCCATGCATTTCGGACAGCAAATATCTCCGCATGAAAAATCGCTTGAATTGCAGTGCGGACCGGCAATAACCATTGGAGCTTTTAATAAACCAAAATAAAAAACTGCGGATATCGACAAAAATGCAAGTGATACCACCAATGCAGAATAAATATATTTGGATTTTTTTTTAAAAGCCATGAATTACTTTTTGTTTTTTAAAGCCGCCGCCGCAGTTGCCGAACAAATTTTTCTTGCAAAATTGGAAATATCAAAATTTACATCGTAGCATTCTGCCGGTTTTTTTTGCGAAATTGCATTCTTTACAACAACAACCCCATTTATGCATTCTTGCTTCAGCTTCTGATCTGATATTTTATCGCACAAGCCCATATCCTGAGTATTTATGGCCCAATTAATTGAGTCTACATAGCTTCCTTTCAAAAACGGAATTTTTTTCCTATATTTTATGGAATAGCATTCTATTACCAGGTCCACATCTTTTATATTGTCGCAATTTGTTGTGTATTTTTTTCCTTCAGACTGCCAATTATAAGCCTGATAATCAAAATAACAATTATTTTTTGAATCCAAAGATGTCAACTGACTGCAACGGGCCGGATTGAATCCCCACAAGCTGGCCATTTTTTGGACGCACGAAGAATTTTGGCATGAAGAAATTGACGAGCCCACATAAGGCTTTATGGCAAAATTTAAAAACAAAAAACCGGCCAAGAGCGCAATAATGGCCGCCACTATAGTTAAAATCCAAAAAGTAGTTTTTGGCTGCATATTAGGTTATTCTACCATATTTTGCCGAGTCAATACTGTGGATATCTTTTTTCAATGGTAAAATGACAGCCTATGAATCTGGCAAGCGCCGAATTTTTCCAGCATTTCCATATGCAATTTTGTGCCGTATCCTTTATGCTTTTCAAATCCATACTGCGGATATTTTTTATGCATTTTTTTCATAAGCCTGTCGCGGGTAACTTTTGCAATAATGCTGGCCGTTGCAATGGAAATAACTTTGCTGTCGCCTTTTATTATTGACATCTGCAAAACATCAGATTTTATTTTGAAATTTCCATCTATCAGCAAAAAATCGCAATCCAAATTTTTAGTTGCTTTTTGCATTGCCAGTTTTGTCGCCTGCAAAATATTTATTTTATCAATCACTTTTTCTGAAACAACGGCAATCGCCCATTTTATATTTTTATCTGAAATAATTTTTTCGTAAATAAATTCCCTTTGTTTTCCGGAAAGCTTTTTTGAGTCGTTTATATTTTTAAGTTTAAATTTTTTATAATCTAAAACCACAACGGCGGCTGCCACAACCGGTCCCGCCAAAGGACCCCTGCCCGCTTCATCCAAGCCAGCAACTCGTTCAAATCCTTTTTTCCACATTTTTTTTTCTTCAGAAAAATTCGGCTGTTTCATTGCTTGATTTTAACACCGTAAAGAGTAAAATAAAATATCACACAATTATGAAATTCACACATCTTCACGTACACTCGCATTATTCGTTACTGGACGGTTTGCCGAAAATCGACGAGCTTTTGGATTATGCCAAAGAGCTAGGAATGGATTCCATTGCTTTGACCGATCACGGAGTAATGTATGGCGCAGTTGAGTTTTATAAGAAAGCAAAGGCCAAAGGAATAAAGCCGATAATCGGATGCGAAGTTTATGTGGCTTTTGAAAAACTGACAGACAAGAGACCAAATATTGACTCAAAAAGAAATCATTTGATTTTGCTGGCAAAAAACGAGCAGGGATACAAAAACTTAGTAAAACTGGTTTCTATCGCCCATTTGGACGGCTTCTATTATAAGCCCCGAATTGATGAAGAAATTTTGGAAAAATATGCCGATGGACTTATCGGGCTTACGGCCTGCATACAGGGGAAAATTCCGATGCTTTTAATTGGAAATAAAATAGAAGAAGCTGAAGAGACTGCAAAAAAATACGAAAAGTTTTTCGGCAAAGGAAATTTTTATTTGGAACTCCAGCACCATGCAAACATTCCACAGCAAGCTGTTGCCAATAAAAAATTAATTGAGCTTTCAAAAAAAACCGGCATTCCTTTGGTTGCCACAAACGATTTGCATTATTTGCGAAAAGAAGATTCAGAGGCCCAGGACGTTTTGATGCTGATAAATACGGGCTCGGATATTAATGATCCGGAAAGGCTTTCAATGACGCAAGATAATTTTTCAATGTACAGCCCCGAAGAAATGGCAGACTTTTTCAAAGAAAATCCCGAAGCCATAGAAAACACGCAAAAAATTGCAGACATGTGCGATTTTAAAATGGAGCTTGGCAAAACAAAGTTACCGCGCTTCCCGCTTCCAGAAGGGAAAACTGCTGAAGAATATTTGGAAGAATTGGCTTACGCTGGTTTGGAAAAAAGATACGGAGGAGACAATGACCCGAAAATTATGGAAAGACTGAAATATGAATTGTCTGTGATTGAAAAAACAGGATTTGCAGGATACTTTTTAATTGTGCAGGATTTTGTAAACTGGGCAAAAGAAAAAAGGATAATTGTAGGCCCAGGCCGCGGATCTGCGGGAGGGTCTATTGTTGCCTATCTGACTGGAATTACAAATGTAGACCCAATAAAGCATAATTTGCTTTTTGAGAGATTTTTGAATCCTGAAAGGATTTCCATGCCAGATATCGACATGGACTTTGCCGACCGCAGGCGCGACGAAGTTATAAAATATGTTGCTGAAAAATATGGCACAGACCACGTGGCACAAATAATCACTTTTGGAACAATGGCCGCCCGCGCCGTAATCCGAGATGTCGGCAGAGCTTTGCAATACACTTATTCTTACTGCGACACCATGGCAAAACTAATTCCCATGGGAATGGATTTGGATGAAACCCTGGAAAAAGTGGATGAATTCAAAAATATGTACGAGACGGACCCAATGGCGACAAGGCTGATTGACCTTGGAAAGAAATTGGAAGGAGTCGCCCGCCATGCTTCCACGCATGCTTGCGGAGTGGTGATTTCGGCTGACCCTTTGGACGAATTAGTTCCCGTCCAGCACCCAAAAGAATCCGAAGTGGGAATTCTAACTCAATTTGAAGGCCACAGCATTGAGGATTTGGGACTTTTGAAAATGGACTTTTTAGGCTTAAAAAACCTTACTATAATAGAAGATACACTAGCGCGCATTTATGTTTTACACGACAAACTGTCAATTGACTTGGATAAAATCCCGGAAAACGACCCTAAAACCTATAAACTTTTGCAGGAGGCCCTGACCACTTCTGTTTTCCAACTGGAATCAGACGGAATGAAAAGATATTTGAAAGAATTAGTTCCATCAAGCTTTGAAGACATTACTGCCATGGTGGCTTTGTACCGCCCGGGCCCTATGCAATTCATTCCAGATTATATTGAACGCAAGCACGGCAACCAAACCATCACATATATCCATCCAAAGCTCGAGCCAATTCTAAAAGACACATTCGGCATTTGCATTTATCAGGAACAGCTGATGAAAATCGCCCAGGAAGTCTGTGGATTCACTTTGGGAGAAGCTGATGTGCTAAGGAAAGCTGTTGGAAAAAAAATCAAAGAGTTGCTGGATGCTCAGAAATCAAAATTTATAAATGGAGCTGTAGACAACGGCGCAACCAAAAAAGTCGCCCAAGAATTGTGGACGTGGATTTTGCCGTTTGCAGCTTACGGTTTCAACAAATCCCATTCGGCAGCTTACGCCACAATCGCCTATCAGACAGCTTACTTGAAAGCCCACTACCCTGTTGAATTTATGGCGTCTGTTTTGACTTCGGAAAGAAACGACGTGGAACGAATTTCATTTTTAATTGACGAATGCAAAAAAATGAACGTGGAAGTTTTGGCTCCGAACATAAATGAATCCTTGAAAAATTTTGCAGTTGTAGAAGGAAAAAACCAGATAAGGTTCGGATTTTTGGCAATCAAAAATGTGGGCGCAAATATTGCTGAAGCCATTGTGGAAGAAAGAAAAGTTGCAGGAAAATTTGAATCCATCGGCGACTTCATTCATCGCGTAAAATCAAAAGACCTCAATAAAAAATCCATGGAAGCTCTTATAAAATCGGGAGCTTTTGACGAATTTGCAGAAAGGAATCAGTTATTGGGAAACTTGGAAAAAATGCTTGAAATTGCCAGAGAAAAAACTAAAAATGGAAATTCGAACCAAATGGGGCTTTTCGCTTCAGTAAAAATAAGCAGCCACGATATAAAATTGGAACCAGCCACTCCTGCCACCGAATTTGAAAAACTTGGCTGGGAAAAAGATTTGCTTGGGCTTTATGTAAGCAGCCACCCGCTAAACAGCTTTAAAAAACTTTTTGAGAAAAGGACGGTCCAAATTTCCAAAGTTGACGCAACTTATGTAGACAAAAAAATAATCGTAGGCGGAATGATTGCCAGCATCAAAAAAATAATCACCAAAAAAGGCCAACCGATGCTCTTCATGAAAGTGGAGGATTTATCCGGCAAAGTTGAAGTTGTGATTTTCCCGAATTTATTGGAAAGGAATCCCCGAGCATTGCAGGAAAATAAAATCGTATTCGTCGCCGGCCGAGTTGACGACCGCAACGGCGAAATTAAAATAGTAGCCGACGACGTCCAAGAAATCCTTATTCCGCGAGAAGCATAATTGAGCAGTTCGCCCAAATATGCTAATATAATCAAATATTAAATGTTGACAAAAACATGGAAAACATAGAAAAAATAAGACATTCTTTGGCGCATATTTTGGCGGGGGCTGTTTTGGAATTATATCCTAAAACCAAGCTGGGCATGGGGCCGGCAATTGATAATGGGTTTTATTACGATTTTCAGCTGCAAAAACCTTTGGAAGAAAAAGATTTGGCGGAAATTGAAAAGAAAATGAAGGCTTTGATTTCGCAGAAGCTGAAATTCGAAAAGAAAGATATCAACAAAAGGACTGCAAAAAAATTGTTTGCAGTACAGCCGTACAAATTGGAATTGATGAAAGATTTGCCGGGCGATAATGTTTCCATATTCACAACTGGTGAATTTATGGATTTGTGCAAAGGACCTCACGTGAAAAATACGAAAGAAATAAACCCGAATGCTTTTAAATTGTCTAAAACTGCCGGAGCCTATTGGAAAGGAAATGAAAAAAACAAAATGCTCACTCGCATTTATGGTTTGGCTTTTGAAACCGAAAAAGAATTGGCAGATTATTTGAATATGCTGGCCGAAGCCGAAAAAAGAGACCACAGGAAGCTTGGCAAAGAACTGAAACTGTTTACTATTTCCGAACTTGTTGGAGCAGGACTTCCCCTTTTACAGCCAAAAGGAATGATTTTAAGGGCTCAAATTGAAAATTATTTGTGGGATTTGCACAAAAACAAAGGCTACCAAAGAGTTTGGACTCCGCACATCACCAAAAAAGGATTATATGAAACTTCAGGCCACGCTGCAAAATTCGGCGATGAGCTTTTCAGGGTGAAGGGCGGAAATGAAGAATTTTTCATGAAGCCGATGAATTGCCCACACCACATGCAGATTTTCTGCGATAACCAATTTTCTTACCGCGACATGCCAGTGCGATATTTTGAACCTGCAACCGTTTACAGATACGAAAAAGCTGGCGAATTGTCAGGCCTAATAAGAGTGCGCGCAATAACTCAAGATGACGGCCATTTGTTCTGCAGAGTTTCGCAGATTTCAGAAGAAGTCAGCACAATAGTTGAGATTATCAAAACTTTTTACACAACGATGAACATGATGGACGGCTACTGGGTGAGGCTTTCAGTCCGCGGAAAAGATAAGAGCTTGTATCTGGGCGGAAACGATGTTTGGAAAAAAGCCGAAGGAGCTCTAGAACAAGCGGCAAAAGAAAATAATTTAAACTATAAAAGGATAGAAGGAGAAGCCGCATTTTACGGTCCAAAACTAGACTTTATGTTCAAAGATGCGATCGGCCGAGAATGGCAATTGGCCACAATCCAATGCGATTTTAATTTGCCAGAAAGATTCAACCTTTCTTTTATAAATGAAAAGGGCGAAGCAGAAAGGCCTGTCGTAATTCACCGAGCCATTTCAGGATCTTTGGAAAGATTTATGGCTGTTATGATTGAGCATTTTGCCGGGGCGTTTCCAGTTTGGCTGGCTCCAGTGCAAGTTGCCGTAATTCCTATTTCCGAAAAGCATGCGGAATATGCAGAACAAATCAAAAAGCAGTTGCAGGAAAACAATATAAGATTTGAAGTGAAAAATGAAAACGAAACTTTGGGCAAAAAAATCCGCGATGCAGAAATGCAGAAAATCCCCTATCTACTGATTGCCGGAGATAAAGAAATTGCGGCCGATGCGGTTGCTGTACGGGCTCGAGGCAAAGGAGACTTAGGCCAAATGCCAACTGAAAAATTTGTTGAAAAAATTAAGCAAGAAATAAATGCAAGATCTCTCTGAAGCAACAAAAAAACTCATAACCCAGTATAACCTGGCGCATAGGCTGGAAACTCAAAAACCGGAAGCAGCCACAATCCATGTAGATGAGGTTGCGCAAAAAGTTGCCGCTTTTTACGAGCAAATCAGGACAATTGTAGACTGGAAAGAAGAGCATCTGATGCGAAGGGCCGCAATCATCAGGAAACTAAAAAGAAGGTTTTTCGATTTTGAAATGAACAACTTTTCCAATACGGAAGGCTCTGCGGAGGGCCTTATTTTAGACCTGATACGCGGAGGACATTTTGCCAACGACAAAATTGAGGAAACAAAAAATGGAGAAGTCCAGAAAATAGTCGACAAGTATGTTTTTATCTTGAAAAACAACCCGGAAAACAAGCAAGGCAAAGCCGGGCTGAATTTTTATAACTGGCTCATAGATGTTGCAGCTTGCGAAATTGAAGAGAGCCTCGCCCCTTCCGTTCGTGAAATGGCATTGATTAATTTCATGTTCGGAAACATGAAACAACAGATAAAAGTTTCTGAAAAAATTTTTGATTCGAATCTTTTGACTCTCGAAGAAAAAGACATACAAATTTATATTGCAATTTGCCTGGCGCTTTTTAAGTTTGACAAGCCCATAATCAGCTACCACTTGATAAAATACAGATATCCTGAATGGACGAAAGACCAGTCTATTCCAAAAGCTGCCCAGGACATTTTCAAAATTTGGAGGGAAATAGAAAAAGATCTGGCAAATCCCCTGGCAAACAAGTTTTATTACATTTGCGAAAAATACGACACTCCATACCTGATGATTGGAGATATTTTGTCAAGCAAAAATCCCGCAGAAATCAACAACGAAATTTCCGAGCCTGCCATTTTAGAAAACCTGATAAAAAATGTTTACTCTAAAAGATTATCCACTTTGAAGGCGCGGATTTCCCGAGCTGCAATTTATTCAACCATTTCCATTTTCATAACAAAAGTCCTGTCGCTTCTGCTTTTAGAAATAATAATAGAAAAAATATTGGGCAACCGAATCAATTTTGCGCTTCTGGCAGTCGATATTCTAATCCCGACATTCTTAATGTTCTTGTTGGTTGCAAACGTAAAAAAACCTTCCAAAAAAAACTTAAATCTAGTCACTTTAGAGACGATGAAAATCGTTTACAAAAGGGAATCTTTGGATTCTTATGAAATTAAAATAAGCAAAAAAAGAGGTTTTGGGATGAAGATTTTCCTGTCGCTCATTTACGTTATTTCAACCTTCATAACTTTTGGAGCAATTTATTATGTCCTCAACCGTTTTGACTTCCCCGCTTCTTCCATTGTCATAGATATGATATTCATCGCAATAATTTTATTTGCAGGAACAGCTGTGGCAAAGCGCGCGCAAGAATTAACCATGGAAGAGGAAAAAGAAGGGTTCTTAAGCTTTTTAAGCGACGTTTTCTTCCTGCCATTGCAAGGATTGGGCCGATGGATTTCCAACAAATGGAAAAGATATAACGCCCTGACCGCATTATTCAACGCTTTAGTTGATATGCCATTTTCAGTTTTCGTTGAATTCATAGAAAAATGGCGATACTTCATCAAAGACCGCAAAGAAGAAATAAGGTAAAATGCAAAAAAAATATCACATCATAGTTTACGGATGCCAAATGAACATAAGCGACTCTGAAAGGGTCGCCGCTGTTTTAGAAGGCATAAGATACAAGCAAACCTCCAATATAACTGAGGCAGATTTGGTTGTAATTACAATGTGTTCAGTCCGACAGTCGGCTGTAAACAGGGTTTATGGAATCTTAGAAAAAATTGAAAAATTCAAAAAAAAGCCTGTAACAGTTTTAACCGGCTGCATTTTGAAAAAAGACAAAAAGAAATTTTCAAATCTGTTTAATCATGTAATTGATATAAAAGAAATTTCCAACCTGTCAAAATTACTCGGCAAAAATATAAAATCAAAAAAAGACTATTTAGACATCGCGCCGAGATACTCTTCAAAATTTTCAGCTAACATTCCAATTATGACAGGCTGTAATAATTTCTGCAGCTACTGCGTTGTGCCTTATGCAAGGGGTCGCGAAATTTCAAGACCCGCAAAAAACATAATTTCAGAAATAAAAAATTCAGTAAAAAGAGGCTGCAAAGAAATTTGGCTGCTCGGTCAAAACGTAAACAGCTACAAAGACAAGAAAACAAATTTCCCAAAATTATTAAGGCAGATAAATAAAATCCAAGGAAGCTTTTGGATAAGATTCACCTCTTCCCATCCGAAAGATTTTTCCGACGAGGTGATTTCCGCCATGGCAGAATGCAAAAAAGTGACTCCATATTTGAACTTGCCTGTGCAATCTGGCGATGATCAAATTTTAAAATTGATGAACCGCCATTACACCATAAAAGAATATAAAAATAAGATTGCAAAACTTCGCAAAAAAATCCCAGGCGTTTGCTTGTCTACCGACATTATTGTGGGATTTCCGGGCGAAACTAAAAAACAATTTGAAAATACTGCCAAGCTTTTCAGAGATGTGAAGTATGACATGGCCTACATAAACAAATATTCCCCGCGCCACGGAACTGCCGCAGCAAAGCTAAAAGACAATGTTTCAATAATCGAAAAAAAGAAGCGCGAGAAAATTCTAAACGAAATTTTAAAAATAACAGCGCTGGAAAAAAATAAAAAATACATCGGAAAAGAAGTGGAGATTTTAAACGATAGGACAAAAGAATATAAAAACATTTTAGTTAAAAATTTAAAACCCGGCGAATTTATAAAAGTAAAAGTAACTGGAGCAAAGCCATGGAGACTGACAGCAAACTAATCGTCATTTTGGGGCCGACGGCTTCGGGAAAAACCGGCCTGTCTTTGAAACTCGCAAAAAAATTTCACGGTGAAATAATTTCTGCTGATTCTCGCCAAATCTACAAAGGCATGGACATTGGGTCTGGCAAAGTCACCAAAAAAGAAATGGGCAAAATCCCCCATTATCTTTTGGATGTCGCCAGCCCCAGACAAAGGTTTACAGTTGCCCAATACCAAAAAATTGCACTAAAAGCTGTTCGGCATATACATCAAAAGGGCGGGTTGCCAATCTTAGTTGGCGGAACCGGGTTTTATATACAATCGATTGCAGACGGCGTAGTCATCCCAGAAGTAAAACCAGACTGGAAACTAAGGCAGAAATTGGCCAAAATACCCCTTCCAGAGCTCGTAAAACAGCTCCAGATGCTCGACCCTGCTAGAGCTGGTATTATTGACCAAAACAACCCCCGGCGCGTTGTAAGGGCCCTGGAACTTGCCCTTAAGCTTGGCAGCCCTGTGCCAGCCCTCCAGCAGAGAGATATGGGCTTTAAAAACCTGATTTTAGGCATAAAAAAGAGTCCGAAAGAGCTTAAAATCTTGATTGCCAAAAGGCTAAAAATCAGGCTAAAAAATGATGCCATGATAAAGGAAGTCAAAAATCTCCGCAAGATCCTATCCTGGAAACGCCTTGAAGAATTCGGCTTAGAATATCGATATGTCGCACAATACTTACAGAATAAAATAACCAAAGAAGAAATGATAAAAATAATTAAAAAAGAATCCGAGCATTACGCTAAGCGCCAAATGACCTGGTTCAAGCGCGACCAAAGAATACATTGGATTAAAACCCAAAAGCAAGCCGAAAACCTCCTTAAAAATTTTCTAAAAAAATAAGGAGATTAAATCTCCTATATTACTCGAACCATTTCTGGTTTTTATCCAGTTCCAACTTTTTCCTGCCTGTTAATAAGCACCAATTTATTCAAGGCAAAAGTCCTCTCTTCCGTTTGACCGTCACCCAAAAAAATATTCAGTCGCGCCTGCGGGACAAATTGTCCTTTTTTTACTTCCATAACGTGGGCAATTTTCCCGCGGAACTTCGGATCTTCACTGATCCTTATCTGAACAGTATCGTCACCTTGTATTTCCACATCTTCATTCATCTTTTCACCTCTTTACCCCATTATCATACAATCCAATGATTTTATTGTTAAGTTGCTGAAAAATCTATATTAAAAGCTTACCCAAAACTTAGCATAAGTTTTAAAATATGTCAATAAAAGCTAGCTTAATTGGTCTTTCAGAATCTTGTGCACCACTTTCGGGCTAGCAGTTCCGCGAGTGGCTGCCATGACTTGTCCGGCTAAAAATTGCAGAGAGGCCAATTTGCCGTTTTTATAATCCTCGGATGCTTTTGGATTTTTTAAAATAATTTCCTTTATAATTTTTTCCAGTTCCCCGCTATCAGAAACCTGCCTCCAATTATTTTCATCCACAACCTGCGAAGGGTCAACTCCGGTGCCAAACATTTCTGCCAAAACCATTTTTGCTGTCTTGGAAGAAATTTCATTTTTGTAAATCATCTTTGCAAACTCTGCAAAATTTTCAGGAGTTATTTTAAATTCAATTTCAGAAAATTCTTTTCCAGCCAGCAAACCCTTAACATCTGAAATTAAATAATTCGCAACCAATTTGAATATTTTTTGCTCTTCGGTTTTTGAAATTTTATTTTTTCCGCTTTCTGTTTCAAGCCACTCTTCAAATTCTGAAATTACCTTTTCGTAATATTCACTCAGGTCTTTATTTTCCACAAAAATTTCAATTGAATTTTCATCCAAACCAAATTGCTCTTTAAACCTTTCTCTTTTTTGTTCCGGCAATTCTGGAACAGTGCCTTTTATTTCTTGGACATATTCTTTTTCAAAATGAAGAGCCGGCAAATCGGGTTCGGGAAAATATCTGTAGTCATGCGCTTCTTCCTTTTCCCTCTGCGAAAATGTAATTTCCTTTTTGTCGTGCCATCCTCTAGTTTCCTGCACAACTTTTTCCCCGGAATTCAAAACTTCTTCCTGGCGCGCAATTTCAAAATCAACTGCCCTTTCAACAACTTTAAAAGAATTTAAATTCTTAATTTCAACTTTTGTGCCAAGCTTCTTATCTTTGCTTATGGAAATATTCACCTCCACTCTCATCTGTCCTTTTTCCATGTCAGCATCAGAAACTCCCAAATATTTAAAAATCCTCTGCAGTTCTTCTGCAAATTCACGGGCCTCTTTGCCAGATGTTATATCAGGCTCTGTAACCAATTCCATCAAAGGCACTCCAGCCCTGTTTAAGTTTACCAAAGAATAATCTGCTCCTTCTGGATGCATTAAGCTTCCTGTGTCTTCTTCTAAATGTATTCTAGTAATCCTAATTTTATGCCCTTCAATTTCCAAATATCCGCCTTCGCACAACGGCTGGTCATATTGGGAAATCTGGTAACCTTTCGGCAAATCTGGATAAAAATAATTTTTCCTGTCGAATTTTGAGTTTTCAGCAATTTTGCAATTCAAAGCCAGCCCAGTTTTTATAACCTTTTTAATTGCATCTTCGTTTGCTACCGGCAACGCTCCGGGCTGAGCCGAACAAACCGGACAAATATTAATATTCGGCCGTTTTTCATCAGGATCATTTTTGCACCCGCAAAACATCTTTGAGCTTGTCTTTAACTCCGCGTGAATTTCCAATCCAATTGTAGGTTTGTATGCCATATTAAAATATATTAAGCTATCCTTTCTAAAATTACAAATGAATAATCGTACATATTTTTTTCGTCGGCTTTGTGGTCTTCCCTTTTCATTTCTTTCCATTCAGCCAAATTTACTTCCGGGAAATATGTGTCGCCTTCCGGACTGGCGTGCACTTCGGTTATGCATAATCTTTGAGCCAATGGCAGAAACTGCTTATAAACTGAAGCTCCTCCGCAAATCATGACTTCTGGTTCATCTTTTACCATTTCCATCAATTCATCAATAGAATGCACCACAAAACAAGTTTCGGGCGGAACATAATTTACGTCGTTATTTAAAATAATATTTTTCCTGTCAGGCAAAGGCTTATCGCCAATAGACTTAAAAGTGTTCAGCCCCATCACAATTGTCTTGTTCAAGGTCGCCTCCTTGAAATATTTAAAGTCAGCGGGCATATGCCAAGGCAAAGCATTCTTATTCCCAATCACCCTATTTTCGGCCACAGCCGATATCATCGATAAAATCATTATAAAATATTTTATTTTTTATTTTCGTTCCAATCAATCCTTTCTCTTTTGCATGCAGCTTTTTCTGTAAACACTCCCTCAGAATATCTTTTATTTAATTTATCAGTATTTTCTTTTATCACGTCTTCCAAATTCCAGTTGTAAAAATTGCAAATGGCAACAATGTACCACAAAGTGTCTCCCAAATTTTCTTTAATTCCTGGAAGCTGGCCATCTTTATGCGAAATTGTCTTTTTGATGCAACCAGCCACATCTCCAGCTTCACCGGAAATTCCTAGACCCCAGGTCATCAATTCTTTTTCCGGGTCGTCAAATTTCTTAGCAATTGATTTAACGAACTCCTGATAATCTTTTAAAAACTTTTCCATAAAATTATATTTGGGTTTCTTTTTGTTCTGTGGTTACTCGGCCTCCTTGCCATTGGCCTTTGTAATTATTTGATTCGCCTGCCACTTCTGAAAACATTATGTGCAAAACGCGGGCTCCCATTTCTAAATCAAACGGGCTGTCGCGGAAGTTATAAATTCCCATGGACAATTCTCCGCAGTATCCGGGAGGCACCTGCCCGCCAAAAATATAAACTCCTGACCTGAACAAAGTTGACCTTGGGGTGGAAATTGCCAGAAGGTCATTTGGCATATTTACCTTTTCAATTGTCTTCATTAAGTAATAAACTTTTGGATCTAAAGTTATACGGGTGGTTTTTCCTTCCTCGAATTTTGCCACCAATTCCATGTCTGGCGTTTCCCTTTCAGTCACGCCCATAAATCCTTTGCCAGAAATTTTATAAAGCTCGCCAATTCTTATGTCAAAGCCCGCGCCTTCGGGTGTGGTCAATTCCCTTTCGCAAAGCCCTTCCATTAGCTTTTTTTCTTTCACCAATTCCAATAATTGTTTTGCTCCAATGAACATATTTATGATTTTGTTAATTTTTTCCAATTGTCGCGCCAACTTTGCGTTACCAATCCTCCCACCGGAGTCAGCGAAGCTTTTATTGTCGGGTGCGAATCATAGCCTATCAGTTCAACCAATTCCGGCTTAAAGTCGTCAATTTCTTTGATGCTTGAGTCAATTTTTATTGTTGGCAAAGGCTTTGGGTCCCTTTGTAATTGCTCTTTTATAGCTTCCACGTGATCTTCGTAAAAATGGACATCTCCAAAAGTATGGATGAATTCTCCCGGCTGGTTTCCTGTTATTTGTGCCAGAATCATTGTCAGCAAAGCATAGCTTGCAATATTGAATGGCACTCCCAAAAATATGTCGGCTGAACGCTGGTAAAGCTGAAGCGATAATTTTCCTCCATTTGTATTTATCTGAAACATATTATGGCAGATTGGAAAACGGCAACCTTCACCAGGCAAAGCCATTTCATACAAATATTCCGGGTTCCAAACATTTACAATTGCTGAATGAGTGCTTTTGTCTTTTCGCACATTGTCTACAATCCATTGCAGTTGGTCAACTGTCCTGCCCGGCGTTTTTGTGGGCCAGTGGCGCCACAAATCACCATAAACAAACGGCAAATTCCCATGCTTTTTTGCAAATTCCTCATCCTTTGCAATTTTTTCAATGAATTCGTCTTTTGTCATTACAGGCTCTGCACCTTTGTCTACTTTTTCATTGTAAATCCTGTATGGATAATCGTCCCAAATATGCACATTCTTGTCTACCAGATATTTTATGTTTTTCTGCCCAGACATAAACCAATAAAGCTCTTCTATGACTCCTTTCCAATAAACTTTTTTAGTGGTCAGCAAAGGAAATCCTTCGGACAAATCAAACCTCATCTGCTTGCCAAAAAGGCTGTAGGTTTTTACGCCCGTTCCCGCATCAGTCTGTTCGCAACCCTTTTCAAGCAACTCTTCCATTAAGTGCAAATATTGGTACTCCGGATGCTGTTTTTCCATATTATTTTGGCTCTTCATTAATTCTGCTTGCCGTCGCTGAGCTTTGGTCGGCGTACTTATGATCTGCCTGCTGTAAATACGGTACTTGCGATAAAGAAGACAAACTCTCGAAAGTCATGGCGCAAATTCTCATTCCAGCGTATAAAACAATCGGTACAGTTCCTAAGTTCCCCAATTCCATAACTGCTTTTCCTCTCCAGCCTGGGTCAAACCGGGCGGCCGTCACATGGATTACCAGGCCAAGCCTTGCCAATGAGCTTCGGCCGTCCAGCCTGCCCATTATGGTCGAAGGTAAAGTTATTTCTTCCTTTGTAACTGTAATCACAAAATCATGCGGCTGGATTATAAAGCTGGCGCCGTCCTTTACAATAATTTCTTCCATCATATCATCCACATTGGTTCCATTTTTCAGGTCAATGAAAGTGTACCTGCTCATTTTGAAAACTTTAAAGCTGTTTCCCAAATGCAAATCCAAAGAACAGGGCCCCAACTGTTCTTCAAAATTCGGAGCCGGGGTTATTTTTATTATGCCGTCTCTGATATTTTTTTTGATATCCTCGTCAGATAGAATCATATTTTTTATTTTAAATTATAATGACTTCAATTATTCTACCATTTTGCAAAAATAAAATGCAATATCTATTGCGTTGGACAGGGATCTATCCTTGCAGCTTCCATTTTACCATTCTTTAACTCGCTGACCTTCACCTCTAATTTGGCGTCTCTATCATCCAGCCCGCAACAAGCTCCTTCCTTAATTGTCGTTAGAACATATTTCCCATCGGCAAAAGAATAAATATTCTCTTCAAAATCAGCTCCCGCGCATCCTCCGCTGTTATAAGTACTTATTGTTTTAGATTTTGCATCGAATGTCGGCGAAGAAAGGCCGGCCAAATTCTTCTCTGGCAAAAATTTATTGGTCAAAGGGCTATAAAAATAATAACTGTATCCGTATCCGTTATCAGCTGGCGTGTCGCTTATTATGGCTAAATCCTTATAGCCGTCGAAATTAATATCGTCAGAAAATATAACAGCGTCTTTTACCGTGATTGTCGCGTCTATCCACTGATTCAAAGCAATTTCCTGAATCAATTTTCCCGATGCTTTGTCCTTAATTTCAATTTTTCTGTTTAAAATATCAAAAGAAAAATCCGGCCTTGCGATGCTTTCGGTTTTAATTGTTGCCTGATGGGAAATCCTTTTAAGATATTCGTGGGTAAAATAAACTCCGCAAGCCACCACGATTAAAACTATAATTAAAGCGAAAAGTGTTTTTGATTTCATAAGTTTTTATTTATGGCTCATTATAACAAAAAACCAAGCTTTTTACACTTGGTTTTTCATATGATTAACTTATTACTTCCACTCCCATGTTTTTGGCTGTTCCTGCAATAATTTTTATTGCCTGCTCAATGTCTGTCGTGTTCAAGTCTGGCATTTTCTTTTCGGCAATTTCTTTCAATTGAGCTTTAGTAATTTTGCCTACTTTAATCTTGTTTGGAGTTCCAGAGCCTTTTTCTATTCCAATTGCTTTTTTGATAAGTTCGGCTGCAATCGGGGTTTTCAATTTAAAAGTGTAAGACCTGTCTTTGTAAATTGTGACCTCGGCTGGAATTTTAAATCCCGCCATTGCCTGAGTTGCCGCATTAAATTTTTGGCAGAACTCTGCAATGTTAAGCCCATGCTGGGCCAATGCCGGTCCAATTGGAGGCGCTGGAGTTGCTTTTCCAGCTGGAATTTGTATTTTTACGATAGCCTTTAATTCTTTTGCCATATTTTTTGATCAGATATTATGTAGTGGCAGAAGCAAGCTTAAGCCAAGGCAACATCTGATAATTAATTATTCTACTTTTTTTATTTGCAATGAATCCAGTTCTACAGGAGTATCCCTGCCAAACATATTCACCAATACTTTTATTTTTCCTTTCTCTTTGTCAATTTCAGAAACCTTTCCTTCAAATCCTTTGAATGGGCCATCCACAACTTTTACAGGAGATCCAATTTCAAAGTCAATTGTAAATTCAGGCTCGCCCACTTCCATTCGCTTCATTAAGTCTTCAATATCAGCAGCTGAAACCGGGATCGGAGTTGTTCCTGCTCCCAAAAATCCTGTGACCCTTGGAGTATTCCTGACTACGTACCACGATTCATCGGTAACCATCATTTGCACAAGCACATATCCCGGATAAATTTTTTCTTCTACTGTTTTTCTTTTTCCATTCTTAATTTTTATCTTTTTTTCTTTCGGAACAATCACGTTGTAAATTTTGTCTTCCATGCCCAAAGACTCGATCCTCTGTTTGAGGTTCTTAGCTACCGCGTCTTCATACCCGGAATAAGTATGGATAACGTACCAATTTTTTTCTTGTTCTATGACTTGCTTTGGCATGATTTTACCTTAAAATAAGGCTTTTTATGATTGTTGTGAAAATGTAATCCAAACCGCCCAAAAAAGCGGCTGTTGCTATCGTAATACCCAATACGATCAAAGTATATTTCCAGACTTCTTTTTGAGTAAGCCAGGTGACTCTTTTCATTTCCACCCAGACTTCCTTGAAAAATACGTTTACTTTTTGTGTAATTGCCATTGTATTTTAAAACCGCCTCGCGGCGGCTATTTATGTTCTATATTCATATAATAGCCGATTACTTTTGATTAGTCAATACCTTTGTTTTAAAAGCCGATTCCCGAGCTCATCATGATTTTCGCCATCTTTTTTTGAACATTTTCGCGCGCTTCGTTAAGGCATCTTTTCAAAACTTCTGCTTGCCTGTCCGCGTCCAATTCCGGATTCAATCTTATATTTTCAACTTCAAAGTTGCCGTTCATTTCAACCAAAATCCCCTCTTTCTCAACAATTTCCTTTTCTTTCTTAAAGCTGTCCTGCAACTTCTTTAATTCCTGTATTTTCTTTAATTGGTCAAATACCATATATTTTATGTATCAATGTTTTTAGCTACTTTGGCGTGGGTTTGGATGAATTTCTTGCGAGGCTCCACTTCTTCGCCCATTAAAATGTCTAAGGTTTTATCGGCTTGATGAGCATCTTCCACTGCAACCTGAAGCAGAGTCCTGTTTTCGGGATTCATTGTTGTTTCCCAAAGTTGTTCTGGATTCATTTCTCCCAAACCCTTGTATCGCTGGATTGTGGTGGACGCCTTGCCCATTTCTTTTACAATTTTGTCGCGTTGGTCGTCTGAATACGCATATTGCACATTTTTCCCTGCCTGAATTTTATACAAAGGCGGTTGGGCGCTGTAAATATGGCCTGCTTCCACAACTGGCTTAAAATATCTGTAGAAGAATGTTAACAGCAAACACCGAATGTGCGCTCCGTCAACGTCGGCATCGGTCATAATTATAATCCTGTGGTATCTCAATTTTTCAATGTCAAAGTCTTCGCCAATTCCCGTTCCCATGGCAATGACCAAAGATTTTATTTCCTTGTTTATTAACATTTTATCCAGTCTGGCGCGCTCCACATTCAAAATCTTTCCGCGCAAAGGCAAAATTGCCTGGAATCTCCTGTCGCGAGCCATTTTGGAAGAGCCTCCGGCAGAATCTCCCTCAACAATGTAAATTTCACACTCTTCGGGCTTGCGGGACAAGCAGTCTGCCAATTTTCCCGGCAATGCCAATCCTTCCAAAGCTCCTTTCCTTAAAACAGTCTGTCTGGCGGCTTTGGCGGCCAATCTGGCTTTTGTTGCCAACAAGCAGTTTTCTATTATAGCTCTGGCGTCGCTTGGATTCCTTTCCAAATAATCTGTCAAACCCTCCGAAGTTGCCGCTTCCACTGCAGGTTTTGCTTCCGGATTTCCCAATTTTGCTTTTGTTTGGCCTTCAAACTGCGGTGTCCTTATTTTTACGGAAACAACTGCAGTCATGCCTTCCCTCACGTCGTCTCCGGAAAAGTTTTCATCTTTTTCTTTCAAATATCCTTCGCGCCTTGCGTAATCATTCAGGCATCTTGTTAAAGCTGTGCGGAATCCCGAAATGTGCATTCCGCCTTCCACTGTGTAAATATTGTTTGCAAAAGATTCTTCGGTGCATTCCATTTCTTGCGTGTATTGGAAAGCAGCTTCCACAGCAATGCCGTCTTTTTCCGTAGAAATGGAAAAAATATTCGGATGCCTTGGAGTATTTCCCTGCACCAAATATTTTACATAAGAACCCACGCCTCCTTCAAAATAAAATGTATAGCTGGATTCTTCTCCTTTTTTCCTTTCATCGCGGAAAGTAATCCTTACACCTTTGGTCAAATAAGCCTGCTGGCGCAAATGGTTCAAAATCCTTTTTGGATCGTATTTCAGTTCGCCAGTGAAAATTGTAGGGTCGTATTCAAAAGTTTGGGTTGTTCCTGTGTCCTTTGCATCGCCAACTTTTTTTACTGGCGACTTCGGCACGCCTCTCACATATTCTTGCTTGTAAATTCCTCCATCTTTGTGGACCTCTGCCTCCATCCAAGTTGAAAGCGCGCAAACCACAGAAATACCCACTCCGTGCAAACCTCCGGAAACTTTGTAGGCTTCTCCTCCGAATTTTCCTCCTGCATGCAAAGTAGTCAAAACTGTTTCCAGGGTTGATTTGCCCGTGTCAGGATGCTTCTCCACCGGAATTCCTCTGCCGTCGTCGGATACTCTTACGCGAGTATCTGGCAAAAGGATAATTTCAATATTATGGGCGAATCCTGCCATTGCTTCATCTAAGCAGTTATCCACGACTTCCCAAATCAAATGATGAAGCCCGTCTATTCCAGTAGATCCGATATACATTCCAGGCCTCATTCGCACAGGCTCCAAACCTTTCAAAACATAAATGTCTTTGGCAGTGTATTCCCCTTCTTTCCTGGCTTTGCCTTTTTTATCTTCTATTTTTTCAGCTGTGCTTTTCTCTCCTTTTTTTTCTTCTTTTGGCTCTTCTTCGATCTCTTTCTTTTTTGGTTCAGCCTTCGGTTCAGATTTTTTTGCAGCCAAAACCTTAGCAGGCTTTTCTGCTTTTGCTTTTTCAGCTTTTTTCGGCGTAATTATTTTTTCTTTTTTTTCTGGCTTTTCATCGCCAACTTCTTTGATTCCTAATTTCATGGAATTTTTAAAATTTATTTATCTTAAGACCGCGTTTAAATCTGTTTTTGTTTTTTCGCGAATTTCTTCTTGGATTTTATTTACCTCGTCATTTGTAAGCGTTCTTTCCGGACTGCGATAAACAATGCGAAATGTGTAAGACTTTTTGTCTTTGCCGAATTTTTCGTCATTTTCAAATTCGTCCACCAGTTTCACTTCTTCAATCAAGTTCTCTGCAAAATCGCGGACAATTTCATAATAATTATTCAAGTTTATATTCTTGTCAATCACAAAAGAAATATCGCGGGAAGTTTCAGGATATTTGCTGACTTCTGTAAATTTGCTGTTAATGTCTTTAAATTGGCTGGTAATTCTTGGATCTTCAGACCACAAAATCCTAATATCCGGAATGCCAAATTTTATCATAGCTACCCTGTCCAATCCAAATGTTCCCGCCCAGCCATTATAAACTTCAGGGTCTAACCCAAAATTTTTCAAGCAATTTGGATGCACGAGTCCTGCGCCAGTAATTTCAATCCAATTTCCACCCCAGTTAATTTCCACTTGAGTGGAAGGATCCGTGAAAGGAAAAGTATCAACCAAAAACCTAAATTCTATATCGTCGCCAAAAATTGCTTTTACAGCATCTGCCTGGACGTCTTGCAATTCTTCAAGGGTAATAATTTTCTTATCCCTTCGGCATACATACAAAAAATCTGTCTGATGAAAAGCTGGGAAATGTTTCCTGTCAATTTCGTCTTTCCTGAAAACTATTCCTGGCGCAAGCGATCCCACTTCGCCATATTTTTCCAGCCTTTCCAAAACTCCCTTATCCCTGAAGTAATATGGCCACATCACAGTCATCTGCGTGCGCAAAATATGGACGTCATCGAAATAATAAGTGTCCGATTCCCTTCTGCTCGGATGGTCTTTTGGAGTATTCAGCAAATCAAAATCATCTTCAACAGTAACAACCTTGGGAATTTCCACCACGTCAAAACTGGAGAATCTCGGCAGGCTCATTACTTTGTCATTCACTATCTTCACAGGAGAATTCTCCTTCTTAGTCAAATCTGGCAACGCCAAAAGATGCTTAATCCTTTCGGCCTTAATATCAGTTCTCTCCTCAAGCTTTTTAATCAAAATACCCTCATTAGGGTCGTTTATTTCTATGTTCATGTTACCTAATTATACCCTTTTGCGAGGCAAAAGCAACACCTAAAAGGCTTGATTTTCGGGCAAAAAGCGGTATTATTATGAATCGCACATTTCCAACAAGATAAGGAGCCTGCACATGGGAAAACAAGTCTGCGAGTGGCTTATACAGCCGCTCAACAGTCACACCAACGAAGTTTTCGCCCGAGAATTTCCCGAAGAAGACCTTATTCGGGATACCTTGTGCCAAGACGGCAAAAAGCGTAATCTTTACCGATTTCCGGCCAACTTGATCGGTTTTATCTGCGGCAGCCAAAGAAGCCTGGAAATCAAATTTTCCATTTTCTGCCGGCAGGGTTCAAAGGGACAAATCCGCAAAATGACAAACACCATAAAGTTATGGCGCAAAAAGTTCAAAAAAATCCCGAAGCAAAAAGCGATCTGATCGATCGCTTATTTTTTTTTGCAAAAAAAGAGGCGCAATCGCTTGCACCCTATGCCTGATTTTCGAACCGAAGCTCTTTAATGCCGGATAACTGACCGTCTTTGAATTCCAAAACAAACCCTTCGCAATTATACAAATCGCGAATATTCGAATATGCTTCCGCATCGCAAAGCTTTTTTCTACAATAGGCCAGCAATAAATCTATCGGACCTCTGTGAGAAATGCACAAGAGGGTTTCTCCTTCATCGATTTTTGGCAGAATAACTTCCCTGATTGCATAATTATATATGTCTTCACCGATATCAATAGCAACGCCCATGTCCCTGTTTATCCAATTGATTATCGGCTCATCGGGATCAAAGAAAAGATATTTCTCCGGTTCGTGAGTCCAAAGATCGGTGTCAATAAAAAAACATCTCTCCAAACGGTCTTTATATCCCAGTTCCCGCATAATCGTGAATAGAGTCTGTTGCGCTCTCATCAGTGGACTGGTAAAGAAAATCACGCATTGCTTAAAAACTTCATACCACACATGGACCGCTTTTTTGGCCTGGTCGCATCCCTCTCGGCTCAAAAGAGATTCTACATTCCAGTCCGGTTCCATTTCAAGTTCACCGGTTTTAAAATTTCGGTGCGCCCCGCTCCTAAGCACAACAATTCTCCTGGTTTTCATTAGTTTGCCTTCCAATCAAAATTTTGGTTCTAATTTTTAAAGAACACGTTCGCATTATAGCAAGAAATCTTAATATTGACAATAGCTACAGAAGTGCTATATTTGTAAAGGACCCTTTAAAACTTGCACGGAGGATAAACCAATGAAACTGTTCGTTATTACCCCGGGCCAATGCCACAACGGGTTTGATCCAGATTTGAGCCCCGACGGCAAAATCCAAATCGTGAGGCTAAGGGAATTAATTTCCCGCAAGACTCCCCAACCGCCCATGATAGTGATTGGCTTGGGAAATCGCTTTCGCCAAACTTACAATGTGCTTTTGCCGCTGCTGGCTAATATCCCCATAATCTCTTGCCCCATTTGCGGCACTGGCGCCATTTTTGAAAAAGACGGCACAGTCACTGTCGCGGCGAGACTGAATATCATTATTTCCAATTTCATGGGCATCAACGGCACCACGAAAGGATTCTGGCCGTGGGAATACTTCGGCCATCTGGAAAACGGGAGTTTACTGATTGCCGATGGCGAACTCATGCGCTCCTTCGGCTTCCAAAGCGAACCGGCCGGCCTCTACGAATTGGAAACCAAAAGCCACACCATGGTGACAGCGCACCACAAAACGCTTATCGCCGCTTGACATAGCTCGAAAATTCGGGCTCTTTTTTTGCTTATTTTCTGCCAAAGGTTGACACGGCAGTTGCTTTCCCTAGGGAGATATGCCATAATTACCTTAATAAGCACTTAATATTAAAAATTAATTTTTCAGCTAGCGAAGATTTTTCAAAAAATCGAAGTTAAGCTGAAGCATATAAACATGCCAGGAAAAGCAAATTCGGCTTTCATGAAGCCATTAGCCCTCTCTGCTGATTTAGAAGCAGTTGTAGGAAAGGGTCCGTTGCCAAGATCTGAAGTTGTCAAAAAACTTTGGGCTTACATCAAGAAGAATAACTTGCAAGACCAAACAAACAAGAGAAACATCAACGCCGATGAAAATCTTAAAAAAGTTTTTGGAGGCAAAGCGGTGGTAAACATGTTTGAGATGACAAAGCTCGTTTCAAAACACTTATCATAATTCTATAATCAAAAAAACGCCCGCAAGGGCGTTTTTGTTTTAAGTTAATACGGAAGCGAAGTAAGGATTAAAAGCCCTATCGTGATAAGCATAATAGAAAAAGCTTTCTGTAAAATTATTTTCCTGGACAACTTCTCTTTTAAAATATGCGGCAAGAAAGCGGAGAATAACAATGTCAGGATGAAGAGGAATGCATATTGGATTCCTTTCAAAGAATTTACGGTTGCCAAGAATGCCACCGGCGCCAGCGAAATTGCAAAGCTCTGCAAAAAGCCGGCAATTCCCCCGCATGCTTGGGTGCAGAAAAAAACTATCTGGGTTTTCCTGTCAGTGATAACCCGCTTTGAAAATATTTCTTTCCTCGCCTTTTCTGAAATCAGAAAAAGCATCACAAACATGAAAACGAAAATCCTTATCCAGATTATTCCCTGCAAGAAAGGTTGGTTCAAAAAAACTTCTTTTGAAAAAATATAATCCAAAGAAAAAAGCAAGGAGGAAAAAAGCGTGGGTTTCAAGTAATCGCTGGTAACCTTCCAAGTTCTTTCAGCAGAAATAATTACGCTTCCGATAAACAGCAGGAGAAAGGCTATCAGGTCGGTAGCGGGCATAACCTGCGGACCCCAAAAAATCCAAGTCAGCCCGAAAATAAAAATTGGCTGGGTGGCGCCGATTGTGGCAATGACTTTTGAAACCTCAAATTTTTCCAGCGCTTTGAACATTATATAAACCCCTAAAATATGGGCTCCGGCGTCTAAAATCATCCAAGGCAATGAGGCGGCAGTAGGCCAGCCGAATTTCATAAAAGGAATGAAAAGAACCAAAAAAATGCTTAGCGCCCCAACATAAAAAGTATATGACCTGGGCTTGGGCTTGCCAGACAAAACCAACTTGTCTCCCAAAGACGACAAGCCAAAAAAGAAATAAGCTATAATTATTACTAAAAGCCAGGAAATCATATTAATTCATAATACTAAAAATTCCGCAAAAAAAGAAGAGCAAATTTATGCTCTTATGTATTATTTATTCTAATTCGATATCGGGAAGCGGATCAAGTGGAACATGCCCGAAGGTTATTTCGGTCCTTGGTAGGCAAATTACAGCAAAATTTCTGTCTGTCAAAATGTCACCAGGATTTATTATCCTAACTTCCTGCCCTTCCTCAAGGAAAGCGTCGTTGGTGAATCCGCAGAGCACAAAGCTGATTCCTGGAAATTTTCGCCTTAAATTCAGGCACAGCATATGCATATCAATCTCAGATTTTTCAAGCAGGTCCATGCCTAGATCATACTGGACATAAAACCTATAGTCATTGATTTCAACAATAGGTTCTTCACTGGGAATTAATTCCCAGTTTTCAAAAGTCCGCTCATTTTTTTGATTTTTGTTAAGATTGTAACGAACCTTGAAACCTTCAAATTCCGGCCTGCCTATGTCAGCAGTCGCAATACCTCCGCAGTGGATTATATGGGTCACACCCCGCCTTTTGAATTCTTCGGCAAGTTTTTTCCAAAAACCAGGATCCATCTCACTGATAAGCCAGCTGTCAGAAATGACGCCGATAGAAAAGGTTTCCTTTATTGGACTTGTTTTTGGAATGCGACTGAAAACTATTTCGCTGTTTTCTAAATCAATAAAAGCAAACTCATATCCATCGCAAGAATCTTGCACTGCGCCGGGATTTACAAAACTTATCAAGTGATCTTGTTTATAAATCTGATTATGCGTATGACCGCCAAAAATCCACCTGACTCCATCACTATTTTTCCTAATTTCCTGAAGCTTTCTATTTAATTCAGCTCCAGATCCCGCCAAGAAATTGAATGAAAGCTTGTGGCCGACATATATGCTTTCATATTCGGTAAGCTTGTAAATCCTTTCCCCTGGTTTTGTGAATGTCCAGTCGATTGGAGGAATCCGGAACTCTTCTTTCTCTCGCCCATCTTTTTCTATCTGCTCATCAATTAGGGCACAAACAACAGGCAATCCGCCAAACAAATCTGCATTCAAGTGCTTGGGATAAAGATCACCGCAATGGATGATCAATTGAACCCCGCGCTTCTTGAATTGATTTATAACATGCGGCAACGCCTTCATTTTGTCTTCATGCGTATCAGACAAAACGCCGACAAACCTAAGCTCCTCATTCATATTATTCCTCGCTTTCTTTTTTTCAAAGGGCTTCCGCTTAACACTAATCCAAATTACTTTTTTGTCAAACCTGAAGCAATTGCTTTTACGACTTTCTTGTCGAAAATAGAAGGAATGATTTTGTCGGGTTTTGGATTTTTTACAATGCCCGCCAGTTTCTTTGCGGCATTAATCTGCATTTCGTCGGTTAATTTTTTAATGTTGTAGTCTAAAGCTCCGCGAAACATTCCCGGAAAAACCAAAGCATTATTGACCTGGTTTTTAAAGTCAGACCTGCCTGTGGCAATAATAAATGCCCCGGCTTTTTTTGCAATGTCTGGCATTATTTCAGGGACAGGATTTGCCAGTGCAAAAACAATCGGCCTTTCCGCCATTTTTTTAATGAATTCTGCCTTTATAATATTCGGGGCAGAAAGCCCCACAACAGCATCTGCTCCCTCAAAAGCATCTTCCATACTCCCCTCTTTGCAATTTTGATTTGTTATTTCTGAAAGCTCTTTTTGGTGAGGCAATAAATTCCCTCTGCATTTGGATAATATTCCGTCTTTATCCACCACCAGTAAATTTTTCACGCCATAAGCATACAAAAGTTTCGCCACGGCAGTCCCGGCAGCTCCAGCCCCAATGACAACGACTGCGCTATTTTTTAAATCCTTTTTAGCAACTTTAAACGCATTCAGCAATCCTGCCAAAACAACAATTGCGGTTGCGTGCTGGTCGTCATGCAGAACAAAAATATCCAACATTTCTTGGAGCCGTGTTTCTATTTCAAAACATCTGGGCGCTGAAATATCTTCTAAATTTATCGCCCCAAAAACCGGCGCTATATGCTTAATTGTCGCAATAATTTCTTCAACATCCTGGGTGTCTAAGACAATCGGAAAAGCATCTATGTTGGCGAACTCCTTAAAAATCATTGCTTTTCCTTCCATGACCGGCAAAGCTCCTTCCACCCCAATATTCCCCAAACCTAAAACAGCAGAACCATCTGAAACAACTGCCACAGCATTTTTTTTGATTGTGTATTTCCTTACCTGGTCTTTATGAACCGCCAGGTAAGAACTCACTTCGCCGACTCCCGGCGTATATGCCAGCTTCAAATCTTCCGCTGTTTTTAAAGGCGCCTTGGAGAAGACGCCGATTTTGCCATTTAATTTCTTATGATAGTCTAATGCGTTTTTATATTTCATATTAGTTAATACGATTTAAATACTTCTTTCGCTTCCTCCCAAATTGCCGGCTGGAATTTTGCAGTTTTCATCCAATACCACCATTCGGCCCCCCATAAATAGAATGTCTTAAATCCGGTTTGTTTTGCGAATGCGATATTTTCGTTGAACATTTCAGGCGACATGGACAAAAGCTGCTCAACCATTGAAGCTTGCGTTAACGGTTCTGAAGCCCACGGTTCGGCCTGAAGTTCTATGCAAATTGTTTCTTTCCCAAAAAGCTGTTTTATTATAGCTGCTTTTTTAGAATAAAAATATGGATTTAAGAATGAATACGGGTTTTTGCCGAAAATTTCAGTTCCCACCGCCCAGGAATTCCGATACATCGTTACTCCCAAAATATCAGAAATTTGAGCAGCCTTATACCAGCTGGAAAGCTCTCCTGAATCGGAAATTATTACCTTGCGCGACGGGTCCAGGCTTTTTACCAAGGCGACCTCTTCTTCTAAAAAATTACTGTCTTTATAATACCAATCCGGGCAGGCGCCGAACCCAAACAAAGGCTCGTTTTCTACCTGCCAATATGTTATTGTGCCAGAATTCTTATATCTTTCAACAACTTCTTTTATATAACCCATCAATTCAGCCTTCACTTGATCTTCTGGCATTTTTTCAGCCCATGAAGGTATATGACATTCAGGCCATCTTCCGGTTTTCATGCCCAAAACATAAATCATGCTGGCATTATGCTGTCCGGCCTGTTTCACCTGCCAATCCGTATCTTTAAAATAAAAAAATCCCTTCTTGCCCTCAATCCAATCCCAGTTTGTATGAAGCTTTATATTTTTTACCTGCAAATCATCCAAAATTGCCAAATAAGTTTTTTTCCAATCCAACTTTAGATATTCCGCCTGCGACTGGGAAAAATCAATTCCCCAAACGATGCCTTCTTCATTTGGCATATTTCCTTTCAAAGAAAGCCCTTTTATTTTAGGTTTCCACAAATATGCCAAAACTCCCCCAAGAATCAGCAGGATTAAAATGACCAGAATTATCTTCGCAGACTTCGGCATTCATCCATTCTATCAGAAAAATTATTCCTCGTCATCCTTGAAATTCTCCACAAAAGCGCCTGCTTTTTTTAAGCTCGCTAGTTCAAGCTTACCAGCTCGTATTCTTTTTTACCCAGGCCCATTGCAACAGCATGGTTCACCTGGTCTTCAGGATCGGCTCCCGGCCTAGTGAAATTTTCACGGCCTGCCATATCAAGGCTCGCTTCCTCTAAAGCTACAATATCGTCGGACATCAAAATTCCGATATCTTTCATTATTAGTTCCGTTGCTGAGTCGTGGCAATCGCAAAATTTTGTGATATTTACAAGGGCATTCACAAAAAAACATTTCCTCCCCTGCAAAACGGCTGCTGCATATTCTGCAATCTTTTCCTGCAAATCTTTCGCAGTCTGTGATCTCCATGGAATTTCTATGGCTCCAAACGGACAGACTGATATGCATAATCCGCATCCCAAGCATTTTTCATAATCTATTTTTGCTTTTGCGTTTTCTATGGAAATCGCGCCTGCCGGACATTTCGAAGCGCACATTCCGCAACCTACGCAAATTTCAGGATTTGAAGCAATTTTGAAACTTTGATGCATTGCCATTTTCCCTCCTTTGCTTCCCAATCCCATTCCAATATTCTTTAAAGCTCCCCCGAAGCTGGCTGCCATATGTCCTTTGAAATGCGAAATTGCCAAAACCGCATTATACTTTTCTATGCCTTTGCCTATTTTAGCTTCCTTAAAATGCTTTCCGTCTATTTTTATTTTCACTTCTTCGTTTCCATTCTCTCCGTCCAGAATTTCAACCGGCGCAAAATCAAACCCATGTTCCAAAGCAATTTGCTTATGCCCAGAACCGAAAGACCTTCCGCCTTTATACATTACCGTGCATTCCACCAAAGCTAAATTTTCCACTTTGCTTTTCAAAACTTCGCAGACTGCTTTTGTAAAATCCGGACCCAAATAAGTGCCATTCCCTCGCTCTCCAAAATGCACTTTGCCTGCCACCTTGTCTTCAGCGCTGAAAAAATCAGAGATAATCCCAGAAACCTTTTTTCCGGCTTCTGCTAAGACTTCCGGGGACTGCTTTTCAATCTTATAAAAATATACTTTTGCCATAATTTTATGTTATCCATAAATATACCAAAAAACCGCCTCGATTAAAAGGCGGATTTTTTGAATGCGTATCTTTACGACGAAGTTAGAACCTTTTTTGTAGAAAACTCCTAAAATTGCCCGCCCCGCCAGCTGGCGGGGCGG
>CAIMDW010000027.1 GCA_903839895.1 Candidatus Staskawiczbacteria bacterium | reverse complement strand
TGTTCCTAGTACGAGAGGACCGGAATGAACTGACCTCTGGTGTACCAATTGTTCCGCCAGGAGCATCGTTGGGTAGCTAAGTCGGGAATAGATAAGCGCTGAAAGCATATAAGCGCGAAACTAACTCCAAGATGAGAACTCATAGATTCCCCGCAGATCACGGGGTTGATAGGCTCTAGGTGTAAGCACAGTAATGTGTTCAGCCCGGGAGTACTAATAAATCGTTTATCCTTCGATATACTCAGAATTTGAGCGTATCGGATTCATCATCATTCGTAAGTTAACTAATAGATATAGATTTTAGGTATTTTAGAAGCAAGCTTTGAAAAAAATCGTGAATAGTGTAAGAGAACTATACTGGAAGTGCTCCACCTGATCCCATTTCGAACTCAGAAGTGAAATCTTCCAAGGCCGATGGTAGTGCTTTGCGCGAGAGTAGGTAGTTCTCCTACAGTGTTCATGATTTTTTTGTTGGCAAAAACTTGCTTTGCGCAGGCAAATTCTTGCTCGAAAACTCATGGACTGAAAATTTTTTAGGTCCGCAAGGGCAATTAGGCGAAAAAACGGCTTTAACGAGCCGTTTTTTTGTTGTAAATTATTATTTCTGTGTTAGTATATTGATTGTAGTAACTTTACAAAATTTTTAGGAAAGGATAAGAAATATGGCTGAGAAAATGTCGTACAACCAGCTTCGGGTGCGGCTTCAGCAGGGTCTCGACCAGCTTTTGAGCGTATTGCCCGAGGGCGACGAACCTGTGCTCGATTGCGAATATCGTGACCAGCAAGGTCATCCATTGGGAAAATTTGTTCCGGATTATCTAAGACACAATATTATACTTCTCCGGGATTTTTCCAGAATGACGGCGGCACTTTTGGGAGGACATTCTGAAGCATCAGCATCAAGAATTATGGGCGATTTCGGCCACGGCACACAATTTGTCTTGATTGAAATGACCGAAGCCTTTGCGCAAAATTTTCTCGATTAGGCCTCCATTTTAAATGGCGGCTTTTTTTTGCGCGGTGGAGAAAAAGTGTTGCAATTATTTTTTGAGCAAGGTAAAATGACGGTAAAGAAATTTGTTCAAATATGCCAGCGCTTAAAAATTTTTCTGTTAATAAAAAAAATAATAGCCTGCCGAAAATTTTAATTGGCGCGGCTGTTTTTTTGTTTTTAGTTTTTTTGCTGAATATTTTTGTTTCACCGGTCAAAAATTACATTTATGCAGTTTCCTATCCTATCCAGAAAACTTTTATGGCAGCAGGAATTTCCTCGTCTAATTTTTTGGGATCTTTTTTAAATGCCGGAAATTTTGCCAAGGAAAACCAGGATTTGAAAAATAAGAACCAAATGCTTTTGTCGCAAATTGCGGCTTTGCAGTCGATTCAGCAAGGAAACCAGGCGCAAAGCGACATTTCAGCCACTTGCCAAAATACAGGGTATAAATTTGTCATGGCAGGCGTTACGGGGCTCGACAACGATATTTTGTCATTAAATAAAGGCTCGGCCGACGGAGTGGCGGCGGGTATGCCGGTAATATCGGGGCAAAATGTTTTGTATGGGAAAGTCATAAAAGTTTACAAAAATTTTTCCGATGTAATGATGATTACCAGCAAATCAAGCAATGTAATTATAAAAGTCCAAAATTCCGATGCAACTCTTCCCGAAGTTTCAGGCATGCTGAAAGGCAAAGGGGGATTGGGCGCATTTTTAGATATGGTGCCGGCGGCCAGCGCAATAAACTCGCAAGATATTTTGGTGACTTCCGCCATAGATAAATCTTTTCCGAAAGATTTGCTTATCGGGCAAATAACAAGCAAAAGCCAAAACGACCAAACGCAGTTCCAGCGGGCCGAAGTAAATTTGTTTTTGGATGTCAAAATCGACAATTTGTTTGTAATCACAAACTTTAAAAACAAAGACTAATGGTTTGGCAAAAAATATCCATAGCAATTTTGCTTTTTTACGTTGCGGTTCTCCTGCAAACCAGCTTTTTCTCTTATTTTGCGCTTTTCGGGGCAAACCCCGACCTTGTTTTCATAATATTTTTTTTGTTGGCATTTTTTGAGAAAAAAAGCGCTTATTTTTCATCTTTTATCCTGGGCTTGTCAGCAGGATTTTTCTTGGACATATTTTCTGCCGCAAATCTCGGACCTTCCATAGTTCTGCTGGGTATTTTCGGTTTGCTGATAAAAAAAACCCAAAACCTTTTGCAAAATTCGTCAGACAATTATCCATTCTTGTATTTTGCCCCGCTTTTTGCAATTTTTCTGGCAGCATATAAATTTTTGCTGGCATTCGCAACCAAAATGCCTTCCGATATGGTTTTTAGCATAATATATGATATAATTTTGGCTGCAGTGTTATTTTATTTTTATAAGAAATATTTCAATCCTGAAGACAACCGCCAGTTGTCATTATTTAACAAATGAAAACATACCGGCTAAAAAATTCATTTTCAGACATAGAACCGCACGAAGTTTTTTTAGACAAGCTTGCCCAAGTGAAAGAAGAAGAGCTGGGATTGTCCGAAAAAAAGTTTGAAGTTCCGCTTAAAGAAAAAATTTCCTATGTATTATTCGGAACTTTTTTTGTTTTGACCGCTATTCTATTCTTAAGGACCGCATATTTCCAAATTTTCCTTGGCAAAAAATTGCTTACCGAAGCAGAAAATAATAAAGGCTCGGTAAACCTGATTATTCCTCCCCGAGGCATAATTTACGACAAGAATATGAAAAAGCTTGTGGTAAATTCGCCCGCTTATGATTTGGTTTGCGACAGGTCAAGCTTCACATATTCTTCAGCTGAAATTTCAAAAGAAACCCAGGAAATTGCCGATACTTTAGGAATAGGAGCGCAAGATATAACTCAAAAAATTCAAAACGCAAGCGCGTCGCAAGTTTTGGTGGCAAATAACATGGACCACGAAAAGCTTTTGCTGGTCGAGTCAAAAATAAATGATTTTGCGGGCTGCAAGCTCCAGCAAAATGCCGCCAGAGAATATGTTTACGGCCCGGTTTTTTCGCAGGTTTTAGGTTATACTGGCCGGATAAACAGCGATGAATATGGAGTTTCAAATGGATATTCTATAAATGACTACATTGGAAAAACCGGACTTGAGCAATATTATGAAGACTATTTGCGCGGAGTTCCCGGCCAGCTGAAAACTTCAAAGTCCGATCCGAATTCTCCAAACGGCGTTTCGGTCCAACCCCAGTCAGGCGAAAATTTAGTGCTGAATATAGATGCCGACTTGCAACAGCATCTTTACGACGCAATGTCAGCAACATTCCAAAAAATGAACGCTAAAAAAGGCGCTGCTGTGGCTATGGATCCGCGCACAGGAGCCATTTTGGCTTTGGTTTCTTATCCATCATACGACGACAATTTGTTTTCAGGAGGAATTTCGCAGGCTGATTATAAAACCTTGATTGGCGACCCTTCCCAGCCTCTTTTTGACAGGGTAATTTCTGCAAAATATCCTACAGGCTCTACCATAAAGCCGTTTGAAGCTTCCGCAGCTTTGCAAGAAAAAATAATTTCTCCTGAAAAGGAAATAAATGATCCGGGGTATATTTTAGTCCGCAGCCAGTACGACCCAAGCGTAACTTACCGGTTTGGAGGGGTAAAACCTCATGGAATGGTTGATATGAGAAAAGCCATTGCAGTTTCTTCAAACATTTATTTTTATACAGTAGGCGGGGGATATGAAGGGCAAAAAGGCCTTGGGCCTGATTTGATTAAGAAATATCTTTCGCTTTTCGGCTGGAACCAGAAAACCGGCATTGATTTGCCTGGCGAATTTTCAGGATTTATTCCTGATAGGGCCTGGAAAAAATCCACAAAAGGAAGCTCTTGGGTGCTTGGCGATACTTACAACCTTTCTATCGGACAATCAGATTTACAGACGACTCCTTTGCAGGTTGCCTCGGCATATTGCGCTATTGCAAACGGAGGCACTTTATATAAGCCTCAAATCGTAAATAAGGTTGTTTCTTCTGACGCTTCAAAAACCGTCCAGGAATTTTCTCCGCAAATTATTAGGTCGAATTTCATAGACCCGGCAAATTTGCAAATTGTCAGGGAAGGCATGAGAGACGGCGTTACAGAAAGTTATGGCTTGTCTGGGACTCTGCGAAGCTTGCCCGTGTCGGTAGCCGCCAAAACTGGAACAGCTGAAATTGGGTTGAAAGACCAATACAATGTCTGGTCATCAGTTTTTGCGCCATACGACAATCCTGAAATTGTTCTGGTAGTCACAGCAGAAAATGTAAATGGCGTGGGCGCTGTAACCTTGCCAGTCGCCAAAGAAGTTTTGAATTGGTATTTTACGTCAAAATAATATTTTTTGCAAAAAAAAGAAGCGGCTGTTAAGCTGCTTTTTCGAAACGGTTCACAATGTGAACCTTGCTTGGTCCGCCGGATATCGGGATAATTTTTACAACCAGGGAAACGCGATTGTTTTTATTGAGCGCATCCCAGTAAATAGCCATGATTGCAATTTCACTGCCGATAATCGGCATCAGCAATGGCTCGCCGTGAAACGACGGCAAAGGGTCGCCGTCGCCCAAATAAGTGGTTAGGCAATAGCCGAACCCTGGCGCGATATGGAAATATGTGTAATGCGCTCTATCACAATCGTCGGTCCAGGGCGATTTGCGGAGAATTGACATTTCAGCGCTGTAAGTTCCAACTCCATTGACTTTGCATAAGCCAGAGATTCTGGGAGTGAAATTCGGCGCGTCCGGTTCGTAGTGGAATTTTGCCATTGCGCTGGTCAGAGGGGCTTCCTCGTCGCATTGATGGATAATTGCATCGGTTTGGCATCCATTGCTTACGGCGCAAAAACGGTATCCATATTTCGGGACGACGGCATGGCTCTCGCACATTGCATTGTAAATGATCAAGCTCGGGTCCTTAACCTTCGCGGGGTCGGCGGCCTCGGTGAAGACTCGGCCGGCTTCGTGGCTAAAAACACGATTCCGGCTGTTTTCACTTCGTCCCATAATCCAGTAAATCTGAACCAGATTTTCTCCGGTTTCATCCATGCCCATAACCAAGCCACGTCCCGGGTAAATATTTCCCCGTAACCACTCTAGGTTTTTTTGGGCTTCTTTAGAGCAATCCATAATATTCCTCCTGCTTTTTGGGTTCACCTAAAAGGCTTATATAGACTTTAAACTAATAGATTGATATCGTCAAGCTGTTTACCTATGCTTTTAATTTTGGTATTATGTATAAATAGCAAGGTGTCGCAACGCAATTTCAGCAATAATATATTTGATAAATCATGCTAAAATTGCGAAGTGAATTTACTCGCCTCGCTCGCAAATTCATGCCAACAATTGAAGAATTACGGCAAACGAGAATTGAGAAATTAAAGAAGCTGAAAAATGCTGGGATTTTGGCGTATCCGGCCAAGACAAAACGAACACATTCTGTTGCCGAGGTTTTGGAAAACTTCAAGAAGCTTTCGGGTGGAATTTTGTCTAAGAAAAAGACAGTTGTGATAGCTGGCAGAATTATGGCGCAACGAGGGCATGGGGGAGCTACTTTTTTGGATATAAATGACGGGACTGGAAAAATTCAAGCAATTATAAAAACCGACAAGCTTGGGGAAAAAGGCTACCAGTTTTTTCTGGATGTTTTTGATATTGCTGACTTTGTGGAAATAAAAGGGACTTTATTCATAACAAAAAGAGGCGAAAAAACCATAGAAGCAGACGATTACAAAATGCTTTCAAAGGCGCTTTTGCCTTTGCCAGAAAAATGGCATGGAATTCAAGACGTGGAAGAAAAATTAAGAAAGAGATATTTGGATATAATATTTAATCCTGAAGTGAAGGAAATGATTCAGAAACGGGCAATGTTTTGGGGCGCAATGCGGGAATTTTTGCTTGAAAAAAAGTTTTTGGAAGTGGAAACTCCTGTTTTGGAAACAACTCCAGGCGGAGCCGATGCAAGGCCATTTAAAACTCACCACAATGCCTTAGATATGGATGTTTATTTGCGCATTTCCACTGGCGAATTGTGGCAGAAGAAGTTAATGGTGGCGGGATTTGAAAAAACATTTGAAATTGGCAGGCAATTTCGCAATGAAGGAATAGATTCAGAACATTTGCAGGATTACACGCAAATGGAATGTTATTCTGCCTACACAGATTACGAGCAGGGCATGGAACTAGTGGAAGAAATGTACAAATATGTCGCCAAGAAAGCTTTTGGGACTTTAAAATTCAATATCCGCGGATTTGAAGTTGACTTGGGAAAAAAATGGGAAAAATACGATTTTAATTCCACAATTTCAAAATACACGGGAGTAAACATAGAAGAAGCAAGCTTGTCAGAAATAGAAAAAGTTTTGCAGAAGTTGAAAATTGAATATGACCGAAATGGCTTTAATATTACCCGCGCAATTGATAACTTGTGGAAATATTGCAGGAAAAACATTCCAGGCCCAGGATTCCTAATAAATGTGCCGATTATAATGGAACCATTGGCAAAAAGAATGGAAAAAAATCCAAAACTGGTCCAAAGATTCCAAGTAATTTTGGCGGGCTCTGAAATGGGCAAAGGATATTCTGAATTAAACGATCCAATAGACCAGGCAGAAAGATTTACAGAACAGCAAAAATTGCGCGATGCAGGCGATGCCGAAGCCCAAAGATACGATAAAGACTTCGTGGAAGCCCTAGAACATGGCATGCCCCCAACCTGCGGATTCGGAGTTTCCGAAAGGTTATTTGCCTTTTTAATGGATAAACCCATGCGCGATTGCCAAATATTCCCATTAATGAAGCCAAAACAATAGAAAATATGAAAAAGGTGATGGTTTTTGGGACATTTGACGGACTGCATGAAGGGCATTTAGATTTTTTCAGGCAGGCTCGGGAATACGGAGATTACTTGATTGTTGTTGCCGGCAGGGATAAAAATGTCGAAAAATTGAAGGGAAATTTGCCGAAAAAAGACGAAGAGCAGAGGGTTGGGGATTTGATAGATTGCGATTTGGTTGATGACGCGCTGCTGGGGGACGAAACAGATCCTTATAAGCTTATAGAAAATTTGAAGCCCGATGTGATTTGCTTGGGATATGACCAGCACAATTATGCTGATAATTTGGAAAAAGAATTGAAAGAGAGGGGATTGGAGAATATTGAAATAGATAGATTAAAGCCCTATAAACCCGAAAAATTTCATTCATCAATTTTAAATAAATAAAACTATGCTGGATTTAAATTTTATCAGGGAAAATCCGGAGGTTGTCCGGAAAGCCTGCAAAGATAAAAATGTCGAAGTCAATGTCGATGATGTTTTAGGTTTGGATAAGAAAAAAAGGGAAATAATGACCGAAATGGAAACCCTGAAAGCCGAACAGAATAAAATCAGCCGAGGCGGAACCGAAAACAAAGAAATTTTTGCACAGGCGAAAGAAATAAAAGAAAAAATAAAATCAATGGCGCCCGAGTTGGAAAAGGCTGACGCCGAGCTTCAAATTTTGCTTTTGCAATTGCCAAATATCCCGTATGAAGACGTGCCGGTGGGAACTACCGAGGATGAAAATAAAGTTATAAAAACAGTTGGGAAAAAGCCGCATTTTGGTTTTGAGCCGAAAAATCACTGGGAATTGGCGGAAAAAATGGGCTTGATTGACAAAGAACGCGCGGCAAAAGTCGCAGGTTCCAGATTTGCTTACTTGAAAGGTCCGCTTGTTTTGCTGGAATTGTCTATGTTTCGCTTTGCGTTTGATGTGCTGTCTAATGAGGAAATTTTGGCCAAAATTGCGAAAAAAGCCAAATTAAATGTCAGCACAAAGCCTTTTGTGCCCGTTTTGCCGCCGCTTATGATAAAAACCGAACCTTATTCGGCCATGGACAGGCTTGAGCCAAGGGAAGAACGCTATAAAATAGAGGGCGAGGACTTGTGGTTGGAAGGAAGCGCCGAGCATGTTTTAGGCACAATGCATATGAATGAAACGATTGCTGAAAATGAATTTCCAATACGTTATGCCGGATACGCGACAAGCTTCAGAAAAGAAGCCGGGACATACGGAAAGGATATGGAAGGAATTTTACGAATGCACCAATTTAACAAGCTTGAAATGGAAAGCCTTACAGTTGCCGAAAATTCTTACGAGGAACATCTTTTTCTAATTGCCATCCAAGAATATTTGATGGGACAATTGGAACTGCCCTATGAGGTTATGTTAAAATGCACTGCTGACATTGGAAAACCCAATGCCCGAGGCGTTGACATCAATGTTTGGCTGCCAGGACAAAATAAATATCGAGAAACCCATACTGCAGATTATATGACAGATTATCAGGCCAGACGATTGCAGACCAAGGTTAGAAGGAAGTCAGGGAAAGTTGAGCTTGTGCATACAAACGACGCCACAGCTCTTGCAGAAAGGCCTCTTATTGCAATTTTGGAAAATTACCAGCAGAAAGATGGCAGCATAAAAGTGCCGAAAGTTTTGCAAAAATATTGCGGATTCAAAATAATAAAATAAAAAATGCCAGAGATAACAATAAACGGAATTACGACAAGATATCAGATTTTTGGAGAGGGCAAGCCTTTTTTGATTTTGCATGGATGGAATTCCAATTCCGACAGATGGACCGCAGTGGCCGAGTTACTTTCAGATAAAGGATACAAGGTAATTGTGCCTGATTTGCCCGGATTTGGCCAATCAGAGCCTTTGCAAGTTCCCTGGAATACCAATAAATACATAACCTGGATTGAGCAATTCGCAAAAGAATTGAATTTGGGGAATTATTATTTGATGGGGCACTCTTTTGGCGGAGCTTTGGCTTTGAAAGTTGCCATAAAGCATGCCCAGGAAGTGGATAAATTGTTCTTGGTTTCAGCTGCAATTATAAGGAAAAAAACCGCTAAAAAAGGGATTTCGGCAAAAATTGCAAAAGTTGTTGGCTTGTTTTCCTTTTTGCCATATTATCCATTGTTCAGGAAAGCCGTTTATAAATTCATAATCCGAAAATCAGACTACGTTTATGCTAATGGCGTAATGAAACAGACTTATTTGAACGTTGTCAGTGAAGATGTAGGTTTTCAGCTGCCTTTTACAAAAGTTCCAACAATAATTATTTGGGGAGACAAAGATGCCGACACTCCATTTGAGGAAGGCAAAATAATAAACGATAAGATAAAAAATTCCAAGCTGGTTGTGATTCCCGGCGCGGGGCATCGCTTAAATAAAGAACAGCCAGAAATTTTATCCGAGAAAATCCTGGAAAATATATAAATGTACATATTACTTGATACATTTTGGCTTTTGTGGATGCTAAAATACGTCCTGTTTTGGCTTTTTTTGTGGCAGCTGAAAGATTATCATATTGCCAGATTTATTGATCATTTTCGTACTGAAAAAGGCAAAAAAATATTCCTAAACTTGGTTTGGATTTTAAAAATAGTTTTGCTTTTTTTGCTGATTTTAAAGCCGTTTTTTGATTTTGCGGTCTCGGTTTTGCTTATAGTTTATTTCTGCCAGGCAATTATTTATTTAAGAGCAATTATAAAAAAGTCTGTCTTAAAGCCAAAACGCACTCAAAAAACCTCACTTCTAGTTTTTATTAGCTTCCTGGCAGTGATAATATTTTTATTCAGTACTTTAAAAACCGCAGATTTGGTACAGCCAATCTTGCTTTTAACATTTGATATCTTGTTGCCGATAATCATTTCTATAATTGTGCTGGTTTTGCAGCCAATTTTTGTGGCTTTAAGGAATAAGACCTTAAAAACTGCCGGAGAAAAGATGGCGCAGATAAAATCTGCCGGAAAATTGAAGGTAATTGCAATTACGGGAAGCTACGGAAAAACTTCCACAAAAGAATTTTTGACTACGATACTTTCTGAAAAATTCAAAGTTTTGTCCACAAAAGAGCACCAAAATTCGGAAATTGGCGTAGCAAACTGCATTTTGAACGATTTAAAGCCCGAGCACCAAATTTTTATTGCCGAAGTGGGCGCATATGACAAGGGAAAAGTAAAAGAAGTCTGCAATATAGTAAAGCCAGATTTGGGCGTGGTAACGGGCGTAAATGAACAGCATTTGGCCTTATTTGGCTCAATAAAAAACTTGCTTTCAGCTGAAGGGGGCGAAGAGTTGGCTGATTCATTGCCAGACAACGGAGTTTTAATTGTAAATGGCGACAATAAATATTGCCAAGCGCTTTACAAGAAATTTGAAGGAAAAAAGCATTTATATAGCTTTACGAATAATGTTTTAGATTCAGATATCTGGTCAGATAGCATTTCGGTGCGCCAAGAAAACATTTCCTTTTTGGCAGTTGATAAATCGGGTGAGATGATGCATTTTGACGCAAGAATTCTGGGAAAGCACAATATACAGAATCTTTTAGGCGCCATTTTGATTGCCAAAAAATTAGGCATGGATTTTGGCGAAATTTCCGATGGTTGCAAGAAAATTTTGCCACAGCAAGCAGGAATTTCTTTAAAAAAGGAAATGCACGGCATAAATATTGTAGATTCTTCATATTCTTCAAACCCCGACGGAGTTTTGGCAGATTTGGATTATTTGGCAGTTTTTCCAAATAAGAAAGTTGTTGTAATGCCTTGTATCATAGAACTTGGCGAAAAATCTGCAGAAATACACGAAAAAATCGGCAGAAAAATCGCACAGGTTTGCAATATGGCGATAATTACCACAAAAGATAAATTTGCCAGTATTAAAAAAGGAGCTATGGAAAATGGGATGAAAGAGAAGAATATCGTATTGTGCGACAAACCGCAAGACATCTATTCCTTGATAACTTTATTCTGCAAATCCGGCGACGCAGTTTTGCTGGAAGGCCGAGTCCCAAATAAATTAATTGAATTGCTAAAATGAGCTATTTTAAACCGATATCAATTTCGTTGTCGCCGAATGTGGAAAAAGACGATTTAAAGCTCGCGCTGAATTTGCTTATTCGGCCGTGGCTTTGGAAGAAGGGAAAGGCAATTGAAAAACTTGAAGAAGAATTTAAGAAATATCTTGGAGTAAAATATGCCGTATCTTTTAATTCTGGCAGAAGCAGTTTTTATGCAATTTTAAAAACTTTGGATTTGGAGAAGGGCAGTGGAGTGGCTTTACAGGCTTTTACGTGCAATGCCGTGCCAAACCCAGCTTTATGGGCTGGCCTGGAGCCAATTTATGTAGACTGCAATACAGATGATTTCAATATTTCAGCAGACGATTTAAAAGTTAAAATTACGCCTAAAACTCGAGTTGTGGTGGTTCAGCACACTTTTGGACTTCCGGCCGATATGGACGCTATTAGAGCCGTCTGCGCCGAACATAACTTGATACTAATAGAAGACTGCGCGCATTCCCTGGGCGCTGAATATAATGGAATAAAAGTGGGGTCGCACAGCAAGGCTGCATTTTTCAGCTTTTCGCGAGACAAAATTATTTCTTCGGTTTATGGAGGAATGGCTGTGACTAACGATGATGAAATTGGGAAAAAGTTGCAAGATTTGCAAAAGCAATTTGGAAAGCCGTCAATGTGTTGGACTATGCAACAAATATTGCATCCCATTTTGTTAAATTATATTATTTTGCCGGTTTATAATTTTTTGGATTTGGGGAAAGTCCTTTTGGTTTTGTCACAGGGACTTCATATATTGTCTAAAGCTGTAAGCTGGAAAGAAAAGCAGGGCAAGCGCCCAGATTATTTTCCGAAAGCTTTGCCAAATGCTTTGGCAATAATGGCTTTGAACCAATTCAATAAGCTTGATGAATTTAACAATAAGCGCCAGAATATTGCCAATTATTATTACGAGGCCCTAAGGGCTACTAAATTCGGATTACCTGTGAAATACGATAATAGAAAAAGCGCATTTTTACGTTTTACGGTAAAACATAAAGACGCTCATGATATTATTTATTCAGCCTGGCACAAGCAGAATATCTTGCTTGGCGACTGGTATACAACCCCAATTGCGCCATGCGATACTAATATTGCCGAAATAAAATATATGCCAGGCAGTTGCCCAAATGCCGAATATTTAGCAAAACATACCTTAAATTTACCAACCCACATAAATTTATCCAAAAAAGACGCCGAAAGAATAGTAAACTTTTTAAAAACTTTTAAATAAATGGAATTACGCGAAATTACAAATAAGGAGGAATGGGAAGGATTTCTTTTGCAATGCACGGAAAAGACGTTTCTGCAGTCTTGGAATTGGGGGGAGTTTAATGAAAAAAACGGCGCAAAAATTTGGAGGTTGGGGGTTTACGATGGGGCATTGCTGGCGGTGGCTTTGGTAGTGAAAGTTTCGGCAAAACGGGGGACGTTTTTATTTATTCCGCATGGGCCGGTTATCAAGCCCAATTTGACTGCAAAAGATAAAAAAGAAATTTTGTCTTTGATTTTATTACATTTGAACGATATTGCAAAGGCTGAAAATGCCAGCTTTATACGAGTTTCGCCAATTTTGCTGGAAAATGAAGAAAATAAAATGGTTTTTGAAGATTTGGGTTTTCAGGATTCGCCAATGCACGCCTCGGCTTACGAGGCAACTTGGAAGCTCGATATTTTTGCAAAAGAAGAAGAACTTTTGAAAGATATGCGAAAAACAACCAGATACGTAATAAAAAAGGCTTCAGAAAACCCGGATATCTCAATTGAAATAAGCAATAATCCGGCTGACATTGCAATTTACCAAAAATTAAATAAAGAGGTTTCCAAAAGACAGCATTTTGTGCCGTTTTCAGACGAATCGGTAAAAAATGAATTTGAAATTTTCAATAAAGATAGCCAAGTGATATTTTTATTCGGCAAATATAAGGGCGAAATTACGGCTGGAGCCATGGTAGTTTTCTGGTCTGGGATTGCTTATTACCATCAGGCAGCTTCCCTGGGAAAATTTGCAAAATATTCTATTCCATATTTATTGCAGTGGGAAGCCATAAAAGAAGCAAAAAAAAGATATTGCATGGTGTATGACTTTTGGGGATTTACGGATCCCGAAAAATTTCCGAAGCACCCTTGGGCAGGGCCGACTTTGTTTAAAATGGGATTTGGCGGATACAAGCAGGAATTTATAAAAACGCAGGACTTTGTGATTTCAAAAAAATACTGGCTGAATTATTTAGTAGAAAAGTTTAGGCGCTTTAAAAGAGGACTTTAATGTCTTATAGAAAATCCCACGTAAGAGGGAAAATACATAAAATAAGGCCGAAAACTCCGCTATATAAAAAGCTGTGGTTTTGGATTTTGGTTTTAGTTGTAATTTTGGCATCCTCGGCATGTTATTTTATTTTGTTTTATTCGGGTTGGCAAATCAGCAATATAATAATTTCTGGAAACCAGAAGGTCCAGAAAGATAATATTGAAAGCCTTGTCTTAGCCGATATCAGCCATAAATTTTTAGGCATTTTAAATTCAAGAAGCATTTTTTTGGCTGATGCCGGAAAAATTAGCAAAGAAATTGCTGGCAAATTCCCTGAAATAGCCGTTGCTGATGTGAGCAGGCAATTTATGCAAGGTTTAGAGGTAAAAATAACCGAAAAAGTTCCTGCCGGGATTTTTTGCCAGCAGGACGAATCTTGTTTTTATTTTGACAAGACTGGAAGCCTCTTTGAGAATGCAAACGGCGAAAATTCAGGATTTGTCATTGTAGAGAGCCCAGCTTCAAATGCAGAAATTGGCCAAACCGTTTTAGAGCAAAACGTAGTTGATTTAGTGGTAGAAACCCAGAAAGATTTGCAGGATAAATTCCAAATTGGACTAAAAACCGCTGTTGTGGCCAGCCAAATCAGGCTGAATACAACAACCACCGAAGGCTGGCAGATATATTTTGATTTGAGCGAGAATTCCAATGCCAACGACCAGCTGGTAAAGCTTAATTCCTTGCTAACCGGCGAAATTACTCAAAATCAGCGGAAAAGCTTATATTATATAGATCTGCGCCCGAAAGACCGGGCAATTGTCTGTGACAACTTCACCTGCGGAAGGAAGTAAGGGAAAAAATGCATAGTTATTGACAAACATATGATTTTAATGTATAATTGATTCATATGGATTACAATTTACCGGAAGCAAAATTCGATTTTGAGATGCTTAAAAAAATCATGCAGAGCAAGGCTTTGCTGTATTTTATTACGTTGCTTTTAATTTTTAAAATCGGGGTAATTTTTATTTCAATAAATTTTCCGCAGAATATATTTTTTGCCGATATTACAAAAAATTTCTTGCAGAATTCTGTAAACCAGACCAGGGAATTGGCGGGACTGAAACCCTTGGTTGAAAACGCAAAACTTGACCAAGCCGCACAGATGAAAGCTGAAAATATGGTTTTGAATAACTATTTTGCGCACACAAGCCCTCAAGGACTTTCGCCATGGCATTGGTTTTCGCAAGCCGGATATAATTATAAATTTGCCGGAGAAAATTTGGCGGTCGGATTTTTTAATTCCTCAGAGGTTTACCAGGCATGGCTGAACTCGCCAGAGCACAAAGCAAACATTGTGAATACGCATTACACCGAGGTGGGAACCGCGGTTTTAGCGGGCTACGGGGGAAATAATACCATTGTAGTTGTGCAGGAATTTGCAAGTCCTTTGCCAGTAAAACAGCCAGCAGTAAAAAACAGCCAGCCTGTTTCAGCGGCAAAATCGCATCCTATATCGCAGGTTGCAATAAAACCGGCAACAGCAACGCAAGCGTCTGAGGTTCCTGAAAAAGTTTTGGCAGGTCAGACCGAATTAGTGCCAGTCACTAATGCAAAAACAAATTTAGCTTCGAAAGTTGCAAATTATGCAATTTATAATTATGACAAATTATTACAAAACGTGATTTATGGGGTTTGCCTTCTGATCATTGGAATTTTAATGGTTTTATTATTTTTCAGCAATAATATCACCTTTGAAAGGAAGTTCGCTTTTAAAACGATTTTAGTCGTGGTACTATTGGGGGCGGCCGCATTAATAAATGAAAGATCAGTAATTTCTCTGATTCCTCACCAAATTTTAATTTAATGAGTAAAGACCAAGCAAAAAAAGTATTGAAACTTGCGCTGGTATTGTACGTTGCCAGCTTTCTAATAATAAACTGGAACGATGTTTCATGGGTTTTCAATTACAAGGAAGTTTATGGGCTGGTCAGTGATTTTTTTAATCCTTATCCGTCTATTGATGCAACTTCCATTGATGCGTATTTTTATCCAAATCATAGTCAAAATTCCACAACCGCCGCGCCGGCCAAAATAACTGCGCAGACGGTTTATACAGAAAAACAAAATACTTTGGAAATTCCAAAAATTTCCATTTCAGTGCCGATTGTTTTCGCAACAAGCACTGTGAAAGCTGATTTGATGAAAAATTTGGACCAAGGTGCAGTTTATTACCCGGGATCCGTTTATCCAGGTCAGACAGGGCAGATAATTATTTTAGGACACTCGGCTCCTCCAGGATGGCCAACAATCAAGCATGACTGGATTTTCTCTCAGCTGGACAAATTGTCTGAAGGTGATAAAATCTCAATTGACATGAATAATGTCCAATATACATATGTAGTTATTAAAAAGACTATAATTAATAGAGGGTCGGACATTCCGCAGGACGGATTAGACGCAAGTAAAAATGTCCTAACCTTGATAAGTTGCTGGCCGCCGGGAAAGGATTATCAGAGAATAACCGTGCAAGCAGAATTGCAAACAAGTTAGAATCAGTAATACCACTTGACAAGAATATGTATAATGTGGTAAGGTTATGAATCATAAGCTTTTAACTAAATAAATGTCCTACTTGATAGGACAAAAAAATATATGAAGACAGCAAACAAAATAATTTTTGCCTGCATTATTTTATCAGTGATGTTGGTTTTGCCGTGCGTGGGTAACATAAATGCATCCACCACAACCGGGTCGATATTAATGAACTACGATAATAATGGCGGAGCCGATCCAGACTGCGCGCTTTTGCCGACTAACGGCAGTTGCATCCCTATTGGAGATGGAGAAGGTGCTCCTGGCGTTCCTGATTCAGGTCAGCTAAATTATTGTGTGCGTTCTGCTGTAAAATATGCTAGCGGATTATCTGATATTTCAGGACTTAATACATCCTACGTACAGGTAGCTCAAAAGCCAGTTGGATGTCTTGCCGGCACAGGAGACCATTCTCATGAAGATAATGGATCTTATGTGACATATAACGTATCTTTTTCGCCAAAATGCACAGCAAATGATTACAAAAAGTGCGTAGGCAATTCCATTTACAACTTTGACACATGCGATAAGCAAGGAACATTATATCAAGCCTGCACAACAAGCCAAACTTGCAGTAATGCCGCATGCGTTAATAATGCAGTTGATTATGGAACATTTACATTAAATTATCCAAATGGAGGAGAGCAATGGGCTCAAGGATCTTCCCAAACTATCCGATGGACAACAACCGCCGGCGCGCATTCAGCCGCCCACGCCCAGTTGACTATTTCAAATTGGGGAGTTGCAGTAGCAGGTTATAGCCTTATAAATGTGCCGAATACAGGATCATATACTTTGACTGTTCCAAATTCATGGCCAGCCGACAATGCCTACCATGTTTGGATGGGAGTTTATCAAAGCAGTGCCGCTTTAGGAAATCCACATGACGATTCAAACAATAATTTCAGCGTAACGGCAACCGCTGCCGCCAGCTGTGCGAACGGAAGCACAATGACTGCCCCAGAATTGAGCGCGGCATTAGCTAATGGAAAAGTTTCAATAACTCACACTGACAGCGGGAGCCAAGTTACTTATCATATAACAAACACAACAAAATGTTCAGCTCCGCTGATCGCAGCCACATACAAAATGTTCAGGAATAGAGGAGAGGCCAACTGGATGTCAACTCAGCAATATTATGCATCATCTGCGCTTGTAAATATAAACAAGACCGGCACAACTGACATTTCTGTATCAAATGCATCCTGCAAAACTCAGGCTGACTTGTGGTATCAGACAGCTCCTCATACTCTGTCGGACACGCAATCATATGGTAATCCGAATTCATTGCCATGGAATTTGGACTCAAACGTCACATCAACTAGCGTTTGCACAACCGGCACAGTAAAATGCTCAACGAATTCACAATGCGGAACCGACGCTTATACTGGAAGTTTATTCTGCCAAAGCGGAAATGCATATCAAAATTACATTACTTATGTCTGCAATAACGCAGGCACAGTCAATTCATCTTGTTCAAATTCCACTGTTGCCAAATTGAAAACAACTTGCACAGCAAGCCAGACATGCGGCAACGGAAGTTGCGTAAACAAAAATATTGCCTGCTCAGCAAGTGCAGATTGCGGAACCAACGCCTTAACAGGAAATCCATTCTGCCAGAACAACAATGTTTATAGGAATCAGATCACATATTTTTGCAATGAACCTGGAAAAACCACAAGTTTCTGCTCAAACACACTTGTACCGCAACTGACTTCGTCTTGCGGAACAAATAAAACCTGTGATAACGGAAGCTGCTCGACTCCTGACATCGCATGTGGATCCAATTCCGACTGCGGATCAAATAGCCTTACGGGCAATGCCTTCTGCCAGGCCGGCAATGCTTACAAGAATTTTATAACCTATTCTTGCAATAATCCTGGAAAAACAACAAGCTTCTGCTCAAATTCCACAACGCCTCAACTTACACAAACATGCTCCCCAAACCAGCAATGCACAAATGGAAGCTGTTCGGTTCAAGGTGTCGCATGCTCAACTAACAGCGACTGCGGAGCAAGCGGCTCTATTGGTTCTCTATTCTGCCAGAACAACAATGTTTACCAAAATTACAAGAATTATACCTGCAATAGCCCAGGAACGGCAAGTTCCTTCTGCTCAAACGCTACAGAAGCCCAATTGCAGACAACCTGCCTAACAAGCCAGACATGCGGCAATGGAACCTGCAATGGAAATATTAATACCTGCACTCCAAATTATCAGCAAAGATGCTCTGGAAGTGATTTGTATTGGTTTAATTCATGCGGAGCTCAGGAAGGATTAATACAAAATTGCCCGAATGGATGTTCCAATAATGCCTGTCAAAACAATAACAGCTATTTAAGCGTTCAGACAAATTCTGCAACTAACGTTTACAACAGCCAAGCAACATTGAATGGATACTTAACTGCTAACAGTAATTCAACTTGCAACACCTCGGCCTGGTTCCAATATGGAACAAGCACAAATTACGGAAGCGAGACTGCAAGGCAGAACATCGGAAGCTCCGGTTCATTTAGCGCGAACATTTACGATGTTACAACAAGCAATACTTATCATTTCAGAGCCGCAGGACAAGATTGCTCTGGCAACACAGTTTACGGCCAGGATATGACTATTTACAGCAACTATAGTAATGGAGCATTGTCAGTAAGCAAAACAGTAAGGAACCTTACATCGGGTTCGGGCTGGTCAACTGCCACATATGCGGCTCCTTCGAACATGGTTATGTTCATGATAACCTTGCAAGCCACTGGCAACCAAAATATCCAGAATGTGATTGTAAGGGATAATCTGCCTGCAAACCTTGTTTACAGCAACCAGCTTGTCGTAGCCTGCACGGGAAACTATGGAAGCAATAATTGCAATGGAAACAACTACGGTTACACTGGAGATATAACCTCTGGGGTAAACTTAGGCACAATTTATGCCGGCCAGATAGTTACAATAACTTATCAGGCACAAGTCGGTCCATCACAGAATTTCTCATACGGTTCTACAACTTTAAATAACAGCGCTTATGTGACAAGCTCTGTTGCAAACACTCCTACCGCAATCGCCTCGGTGATTGTCACAAGGGCCGGAGTTTTGGGAGCCAGCTCAATCTCAACAGGTTTGACTAATAACTTCTGGGTTGATTCATTCTTCCTGCCATTGCTCATAACTTTATTATTGCTTTGGATGTGGAGGTCTGGAATGTTTTTCTGGATTGAAAAATTCATTGACAACAAAAGAAAAATCAAAAGGACTTACAAAGCAGAAAAAGAACTTACAGCTAGAATTGCCCAAATCCAAAAAACAGGAAATAGATAATAAATACTAAAAAAACCGCCTACCTTGGCGGTTTTTTATTGGTTATTTTCGGCCTTCCAAGGCGTTTTCTAAAGTTTCTTCGTCGGCGTATTCAAGTTCTCCGCCAACAGGGATTCCACGTGCCAAGTGAGTTATTTTGAAGTTTGGATTTGGTAAAATTTCTTTTATTATGTTTTCAAGCAAAACAGAAGTTGTTCGGCCTTCCGGCGTTGGATTTAAGGCTACAATTATTTCTGAAAAATTATTATTTTTAATTCTGTTTTTAAATTCTTCAATTCTTAAGTGACACATATCGTCTTTGCGCATTGTCGAAATTGTCCCGCCTAAAATAAAATATAATCCGTTGAATTTTTTTGTGCTTTCCAAAGAAATCAGGTCGGCTTCTTTTTCCACTATGCAAAGCAAATTTTTATTTCTGGCAGAATTTTGGCAGATAGGGCACAAGCTTTGAGCGGAGTCGAATGGCTCAAACAAATCAAAGCACATTTTGCACAATTTTGTCTTGTTTTTCACTTCGGAAACTGCGCTTATCAATTCATCAATTTTTTCTTTGGGCAATTTTGCAAGATAATATGCAAATCGCATGGCAGTCCTGGAGCCAACCGTGGGAAATTTCCTAAATAATTGCGCTAATTTTTCTATTGAGTTCATAAATTTAACCCATAGCTCCGTCAGATGTATATTCGCCTTTGTCTAAATTACGAAAACTTACGCGGTTTTCATCAAAATATAAATCAATTCCGCCGGTCGGGCCATTTCTGTGCTTTTCAATCAAAACTTTGGCAATATTTTTGTTCAGCGAATTTTCGTTGTACTTGTCTTCGCGGTAAATCATCATGACAACATCGGCATCCTGTTCAATGGCTCCAGATTCTCTTAAATCAGCCAAACGAGGGATTTGAGGTGTGCGGGCTTCCACGGCTCGCGAAAGCTGTGACAAAACCAGCACCGGAATATTCAATTCTTTTGCCAGCATTTTCAAGGCCCTGGAGTTTTCTGTGACTTGCTGTACCGGAGAAGCAAATTTATTCATAGGTTCCATAAGCTGCAAGTAATCAATCACAATCAGCGACAAGCCCTTGTTTGCCTGCAACCTGCGAGCCATAGCCCTGATTTGAAGGATATTTACCGATCCCGCGTCATCTATGTATAAAGGCGATTCAGACAAGCTTCCCATGGCGTATTGGAGCCTGGAATAATCGTCCGGCGTCAGCCTGCCATTCCTCATGTTCCATAAATTTATGTTTGCCAAGCTTGCCAAAAGCCTGTCAGCTAATTGGTCTTTAGACATTTCAAGCGAGAATAAACCCACCGGCTTGTTTTGCAAAACCGCCACGTTTCTGGCAATATCCAAGGCCAGCGAAGTTTTTCCCATCGAGGGCCTGGCAGCCAAAACCACCAAGTCAGATTTTTGCAAACCTCCTAAAATTTTGTCCAGATCCGTAAAACTGGTCGGAATTCCGCGCATTTGGCCGGCATTTTTTGACAATTCGTCCAGCCTTTCAAAAGTGTCGGCTAAAATGTCTTTTATGGGTAAAAATGTCTGCGTCAACGAGCGCTGGCCAATTCCAAAAACAGCTTTTTCAGCCTTGTCCAGCAAATCATCAACTTCTTCGGCTTCATTGAATGCAGACAAGCCTATTTCTTGCGAAGCTGAAATCAAATCCCTCAAAATTTTCTTTTGCCTGACAATTTTTGCATAATTGTAAACATGAGTTGCGGTTGGAACCGTGTTTATGAGAGAACTTAAATATGCCGAGCCTCCAATGTCATCCAATTTATTCCTTTCTTTCAGCCTGGCGGAAACAGACAAAATATCAATCGGGTCGCCCCTTTCATAAAGTTCGGCCATAGACTGGTAAACATCCTGGTGCCCGCCTTTGTAAAAATCTTCGGCCCGAATAAAATCGACAACTTTCACAATTGCTTCTTTGTCCAACATCAAGCATCCCAAAAGGCACTGTTCTGCTTCGTTATTTTGCGGAGGCAATTTATCCATGTGTTAACATTAGCAAAATCGCAAGTGCAGAACAAGACTTGACGACAATGTATTTTTATGCTATTTTTACAAAAATTAAAGAAACAGCAAATTTAAAATTAAATATGGAAATGGAGGTGACTGTGGTGTCTAGAAAAACTGAACATCCGCCGGCTGATCTGCCGGAAATGATTGGAATGTTTACTCTTGCCAGAAAACACGGCGCGGCAAGCCGCATGCAGTGGGAATGCGAACAATACTATCATGGTTGCCTTTACCGCTTTGTGGTTGGGCCAAGTCTGCCGCTAAACGAAAACCTGCATTATTTTTTCCAGCCGCGCAAAGAGCTTTTTACGGCGCCCGTAAGGAATTTCCGCATTGTATCAGTATTTATTATGCGGGACCTTGCTATACCGGCGGAAAATGGCCTTTACACGCTTTCTTTCATTCCGGGATTCAATGAAACTGTAATCATTCCGAGTGATGACCTGGGAGTTAAATTTGTCGTTGCTCCAAAAAGCCCAAATCAGCCAAACGCCAAGCACACTGTTTGGGAATGTTCAATTGGAAAGTTGAGAGATTACGACCACGAAAAAATGGTTGCAATCGTCGAAGTAGATTTAATAAAGGAAAAGGAGGGAATCATTGATGTATGCCTTTGCCGTCTTAGCTCAAAAAGTCGATGAAATTTCAAGAGATCAAACGCCAGATACGGAAACGGTCTGCGCAATAGGCTTGCTATTTGCCTGGTTGGATGCCCATGGCATGCTGGCCGAGATCCAATCGGAAAATGCGATTATTTCATTGACTCCATTTTGGCTGCTATTGAGAAAAATCGGAGTTGAAACCGACAATAACGGAAGAAGGACTATTGCCCAGCACTTTTTTGCCTCAAAACGGCAAAAAATCCAGGCACAATCTGTTCCTGTCCCGCAAGAAGTCGAAGGTTAAAATATAACAAAAGACCAATGGTTTTGTCCAAAGGTCTCTTTTTTTTGCAAAAATTAAAGGCTTTTTATTACAGGGCCGTCTTTTGTATCGTCAACTGTAAATCCTTGCTTCTCAATTGCTAGGCGAGCTTCGTCGGCTTTCTGCCATTCTTTGTTTTTGCGGTGAAGTTCGCGTTCTTCGGCAAGTTTTTTTATTCCGGCGGGAATTGCCTTGTTTACTTTCTGGAAATTTATAATGCCAAAAATCTTGTCCATTTCCTGGAAAAATTTGTAAATATCGCCAGCCTGTTTTTTGGAAATCAAATTTTGTTCAAGCAATTCGTTTCCCCTTTTTATGAATTCAAACATAACCGCAAAAGCTTTCGGCGTATTAAAATCTTCATCCAGTTCCGCATAAAACTTTTTCTTGAATATTTTAATTTCTCCGTCGAGCCTTTTGTCGGATTTCGGGTTTTTCACAGCTTTCAATTTCCTCAAAAATTCCTCAATTTTTTCCACTGCCGACTTTACTTCAATCATGGCAGACTCTGAATAATCGATAGGGGAGGACCATAAATTTTTTGAAATGAAAAATCTTAAATAATTTACTGGGCATCTTTTCAGAAAATCATTCAAAGTGATGAAGTTTCCCAGAGATTTTGACATTTTTTGGCCGTTTACAGTCAAAAATCCCACATGCATCCAGTATTTTGCCATAGGGCTTTTTCCAGAAATAGATTCCATCTGCGCAATTTCAGCCTGGTGGTGGGGAAATATCAAGTCGCGCGCTCCGCCATGCATGTCGTATTGCGGACCGAAATACTTTTCTGTAATTGCTGTATCTTCAATGTGCCAACCGGGTCTTCCGCGCCCGAAAGGAGCAGGCCAGCTTGGCTGGTCTTCGCCATCTGAAAATTTCCACACGCAAAAATCTCCGCGATTTACTTTGTCTTTTGAATAATCAATCCTCGAAACCGCGTCTTCGGCATCCAAAGTTGTCCGGCCAGCCAGTTTTCCGTAATCCTTGAATTTTGCAATATTAAAATAAATTCCGTCGTTCTCTATCTTATAAGCAAATTTCTTATCCATAAGCCTTTCCACTTGGCTGATGATTGGTTTTATATTGTCAGTTGCCCTGGCATATTTTGAAACGCTGGTAATTCCCAAGGCCTTCATATCTTTTAAATATTCCTTTTCAAATGCAATTGCCAAATCTTTTGGAGTGACTTGCTTTTCACGCGCCCTGGCAATAATTTTGTCGTCTAAATCGGTGATATTCTGCAAATAAAAAACTTTAAAGCCGCAAAACTTCAAATATTTCGCGAAAGAATCAAAAACAACATAATTCCTGGCATGGCCCAAATGCGAATAATCATAGACTGTGGGACCGCATACGAATAAATTCACCTGTTTTCCTTTACGCGCTTTAAAAATGTCTTTTTTTCTTGAAAGCGTGTTGAAAATTTTCATTTTTTAATTATTTCTTTAGTTATTATTCTATTTTTTACAAGGCCTTTCTCATTTAACTCCATTATCCGGGCCAGCATGCTCAAATACGAAAATATCAGCGAAATCCAAAGCGCTTCCAGGAAGATTTCTGGCGGACGATTCGGCCAGACAATAAGAATGGCGCCAAACACGATGCACATCAGCACCATTTTTGTCTTTCCATAAATATTCGACTCCATATAAATTTCCTTTGATTTGTAAAACATTGAAAAAATGGCATTTATTATTTCCGTTATCAATAATGCCAACAGAAGCCATCTGTGGAATTTGTAAAGGCTGTAAATTGCAATCGGCAAAATCAAAATCCTGTCAGCAGTTGGATCTAGCATCGCGCCAAATTCGGTAACTTTTCCAAGGCCTCTGGCAACTGAACCGTCAAACAAATCTGTTATGACGCCTAAAATAAACAGCCAAACTATCAAAGATTTGTTTTCTATATTAAAGAAAAAAAGCAAAACAAACAAGACCAGTCCCACCGCAATCCGCACATAAGTTATTTGGTTTGGGGTTATTTTTCTCGGCCAAAAAGGTTTTATAAACAAAAATAGGAACTCATCTCTATAATGGTCCATTTTTTCCAAGAAATTTTTCAGCCAGTCAAAAACCATATTGTTTAAATTATGCTATATATGATAATATAGCATAAAAGCCTTATGAAAAAAATAGATGTAATTCTTTCTGCAATTTGCGGGCTGGCGGTTTCCTGGCTGGCAATAGATTTTTTTGGTTCCAAGGCCTGGATTGCTTTCATAATTTTTCCGATTTTATCAATATTTTGCCTTTGGATTTTGTATCTACTTCGCCAAAAAGCGCTTTTTATCTATCAGGCAGGGAAATTTGTGCTGGCAGGAGCTTTTGCCGACGTTGTGGATATAAAAGCTTTTCAGCTAATTTTCTTATTTCTGCCATTTTCTTTGCCGGTCAAGGCAATTTCTTTTATAATTGGAACATTTGTGAAATATTTTTCTGATAAGCATTGGAGCTTTGAAAAACCAGAGCCAAAAGGCATGCACAAGGAAATGATAAAGTTTTTTATTATTGCCCTTGGCGGCATGGCAATTAATGTCGCTTCGTTTTATTTTTACGGAAAATTGAATCCCGTAATCTTGCCTGCAAAGCTTTGGCAGGAATTCAGCATAATTCTGGCTGCCATAACGGCCGGCCTGTGGAATTTTATTGGATACAAGTTTTTTGTGTTCAAAAAATAGTCCTTTTACAAGGAGGTGCAAAATGCCCGAGAGATTTTGCGTCCAATGCGGAAAAGTGCCACTTGAGCATTGGCAAGCGACTGTTTGCGCCAAATGCGCAAGTGACCTTGAACAACAGCACGTTGCTGACAGAAATGCTCATCAGCACGAATTAAAGGCAATTGCCTGTTTGCATCGAGGAGAAGATCCTCATTCGCGCCTATATGATTTAATATAGGGACTTGATTTAAGCCCCTAATTTTTTTATAATCAATTAAAATAAATTTATGGCAAATAATTTAGTTTTATACAGGAAATATCGTCCGCAGAGCTTTGGGGAAGTGGTGGGGCAGGAGCATGTGGTGCAGACTTTGACCAATTCTATAAAAGGAAATAATATTTCCCATGCTTATTTGTTTTCAGGGCCCCGCGGAAGCGGGAAAACCACAATTGCCAGGCTTTTTGCCAAAGCTATTAATTGTGAAAAGCCGGAAAAAGGGTTTGAGCCTTGCAACAAATGCTCTTCCTGCCTAGAAATTATGGGTGGAAATTCAATAGATTTGATTGAAATAGATGCGGCCTCGCATACCGGAGTTGATGATATACGACAATTAATTGAAGGCGTGAAATTTTCGCCGGTAAAATCAAAATACAAAATATTCATCATTGACGAATGCCATCAGCTTTCCAAATCGGCGGCAAACGCTTTGCTAAAAACTCTGGAAGAACCGCCGGCTCACGCAATATTTTTGCTTGCTACCACAGAATCGCACAAAATGATTCCGACAATCTTATCCAGATGCCAAAAGTTTGATTTTAAAAGATTGCAAGTGCCAGAAATCATAAAAAAGCTAGAATTTATTTCTAAAAAAGAAAACGTGAAGTTTGATGATTCGGCCTTGTCTCTGATTGCCTTGAATTCACGCGGAAGTTTCCGCGATGCGGAATCTTTGCTGGACGAATGCATCAGCTTTTCTGGCCCAAATGCAACCATAACAACTGAAAATATAAAGGAATTGCTGGGAATTGTGGAAGTTGCCGAAATTTCCAAATTCGTGGACTTTCTGGTGGCCAAAAACGCCAAAGACGCAATTGTATTCATAAATTCCATACTGGAAGCCGGAGTCGACTTGCAAGAATTCACAAAAACCCTGGTTTTTTATCTGCGACAGCAATTGCTTCTAAAAATAAATCCTGCTTTTTTAAACCTGCAGAATTCCGGCCTGTCTGATGCCGAATTAGATAAAATGAAACATCAAACCGCAGACCTAACCCAAAAAGACATTCAAGATATGCTTGAATTTTTTATAGACGCCGAAAACAAAATAAAATATTCCGCAGTCTCGCAGCTTCCTCTGGAGCTAGCAATAATAAATATCACACATTCGTCTTAGACTTATCCACATGCTTGACGGCTGAAAAAAAGGTATAATAAATAAATAATTTTAATTTTATATTTTTATGCCAGAGCAAGCTTTGTTAGATTACATAAAAAAGGCAAGGGAAGCGCAACAGCCTGACGACCAGAGCCGCGCTTTGTTGTATAAAAATGGCTGGACAGAAGCCGAGGTTGTCGAAGCCATGTCGGCTTTAACGCCAACCCAAAGTACGGTTTTACAGACAAAACCCCAGTTCCAGCCTATAAATCAATCACAGCCTCAAACGGCCCAGCCGCAACCTGCCAGCCAACCAGGCCCTCAAACACAGCCTCAAGTTCAAGTTCAGCCACAGGTCCAGGCCGAGCCTTCTTTCCAGTCTGTAATCTTGCAGAATACTCCAGTTCAGCAGCCGCAAGCCCAGCCAATCCAAACTGTAAAAACAGCGCCTGTGCAATCAATGTACACTTTAAGCGAAAAGCCGAGGTCGCATTTTATTGCGAAATTATCAATTGTTTTAGTAATTTTAATTGCTTTGGTTGGAATCTATTTCACTGCCGGACAATATGTGAATTTGCCATATTCAGGTTACTTGTGGAGCATATTTTCGCCTAATTCCCAGACAATTGTTGACAATATGGTTACGGCCACAAAAAATGTGAAGGCAATGCATTCTATAACTAGCATAGAAATTGGAAAATTCGCTATAAATGCAAACAGCGAAACAGATTTTACAGATGCTTCAAATCCGAAAGCCGACGGAAATTTCACGTTTAACTTTTCGCAGGCAGCGGGACAAGCGGCCACCGGAAGCATAAATATGGCTTTTGTGAATGGAGTATTTTATTTCAAAGTAAATGAACTTGCCGATCCTTCAAATACTATTTCTTTTGGCGATGACAAAGCAAAAGTCATAGGAAAATGGCTTAAAATCGATCAGAACTCTATAAAAACCTTGGCGACAGCGCAAGGAACACAAATTCCAACTCCAAACCTGAATTTGGATTTCACAAATTTATTCAGCAATTTAAAGCAGCTTGGCAGCCAGATTATAAGCGGCCAGGACACTTATCATTATTCTGCCACCGTAACAAAAGCTAAAACAAGCGCCATGCTGGCAAAATCCGGACTTTCAGCTTATGCTGACCAAATTGCAAACTTGGTTGGAGATACGAATGCAGAAATTTGGATTGGAAAAACAGATTATTTGCTTTATCAAATAAAAATTGACAGTCCAAAAATAAAAGCTAATATTGCAAATTCCAATTTCAACAAGCAAATAACTGTTGCAGAACCCGCAGGCGCAGGCAAATTTGAAGATTTGGCGCTTCCTTTCTTAAAAGCAGAGAAAATTAGAATTGACATTCAGGCAATTGGAAACTCAGCCAAAGCGATTTTTGCTGAAACCCAGAAATATTTATTGCTCTGTGCAACAAACGGATATATAAAGGCCCCGAAGGGAGCTTCACAAAGTCCGTCGCTTATTTCTGCGGTTTCAGATTTGATAAAAAATGGAAGCAGCAATCCGGCTTGCTTGTCTGCGGCCCAAGACTTCTGCGTTTCAACAAAATTGCCCAATGGAACTTATCTTTGCGTTGATAAAAATAATCTCTTGGGAACAACGCAATGCCTTACATACAAAACCGCCTGCAAATAAAGATTTATTTTGCAATTTTAACAGCTGTTGCGCTTGCAGCAGCTGTTTGTTTTTTGTTTTTTCCAAAAAAGCTTCCGCTAATATTGCAAATTCCTGCTGAAAATTCATACGTAAAAATACTTTTTGCGGGAGATATGATGTTTGACCGGACCATAAGGCAAGCGGCCAAAGCAAATGGAAATGATTTTATCTTTGAAAAAATTTCTCCGCTGCTTGCTCAAGAAGATTTGGCAGTGGCAAATTTGGAGGGTCCGCTTACTGACAATCCGTCGGTCAGCGTGGGAGCTGCCGAATCTGATCCCAAATACATAACTTTTACATTTGATCCCAGCCTCGCGGGCACTCTTTACAAACAAAATATAAGGCTGGTTGATTTGGGCAATAACCATGCCCTGAACTTTAAGCAAGCAGGCCTAGAATCCACTGAAAAATATTTGTCTGCATCCCAAGTCAATTTTTTTGGCGGAAACAATCGGAGCATAATTAAAGAAATAGGCGGATTAAAAATTGCATTTGTCAGCTATAATAAATACGCAGACAGCAAGGCCGATGAAATAGAGCAAAATTTAACTCTTGCCAAAACAAAGCAAGTGCGGCAATATGCTGATATTGTGGTTGTTTATTGCCATTGGGGAAAGGAATTTTCGACCCAGCCAATAGATCCTCAGCGCAATTTGGCGCATGAACTCATAGATGCGGGCTCTGACCTGATTATCGGCTCGCATCCGCACGTAATTGAAACGACTGAAATATATAATGGAAAGAAAATTTATTATTCGCTGGGAAACTTCATTTTTGACCAGCGCTTCAACCAAGGTGTGCAAAATGGATTGGGAGTCGAGGTAAAAATAAACAAAAAAACAAAGCAAATGGAATTCGCCGATAAATATTTCCATTTGGAAGCCAATGGCCAAACGGTTGAAAAAACTTCAGAAAAATGATATTATAATATAATATTTTGCGGGATCGTCTAAAGGTAGGACACAGCCCTTTGAAGGCTGGTATCTTGGTTCGAGTCCAAGTCCCGCAGCAATGAAAATATTGAAGACAGAGTTTGCCAGAGGAGTTATCGGGAATGATTATAGTACGGGAGATGGTTTTCCCCAGATTGCTTTTTTAGGGCGGTCAAATTCTGGCAAATCCAGCGTGATTAATTCTCTGACCGGCAAAAAAAACTTTGTAAAATCCAGCAAGGTTCCCGGAAAAACGCTTGAGGCGAATTTTTTCAGGATGAATGATTCTTTTTATCTTGTTGATTTTCCTGGATACGGATACGCCAGGCGTTCCATAGCAGACCGCAACCGGATGGTTAAAAGGATTTTCTGGTATTTAGAATTCTCAAACATAAGGCCTAAAGCGGTCTTTTTAGTTATTGATGCTAATGTCGGATTGACCAAATTGGACTGGGAAATGCTCCAAATAGTCAAAAAGAATAATCATAAGATTATTATAATTGCCAATAAAGCCGACAAGCTGGCAAAAGCCAAAAGGGCCGAAAAAATTTCCTCAATAATCCAAGAAGCGCAGGGCCTTCAAATTTTAGAATATTCGGCAAAAACAGACGAAGGGAAAGATGAATTATCAAACATAATTGCGAGTTTTTTATAGAACGCCACATATATGGACAAAGCATATTTATTTTTTGATACGGAAACCACCGGATTGCCACGCAACTGGCGCGCCCCGATAAGTGATTTGGAAAATTGGCCAAGATTAGTCCAGATTGCCTGGGTATTTTATAAAAATGGCGCCTGCATCAGCAGTTCAGATATGATAATCAAGCCCGAAAATTTTAAGATACCCATTGAGGCTTCCAACATACACGGAATTACAACCGAGCAAGCTGAAAAAGAGGGGATTCCGTTGGAGGAAGCATTGGATAAATTTGAAAGTTTTGCTGCAGAGTCAGATTTTCTTGTTGCCCATAATATCAGCTTTGACGAAATGGTAGTCGGAGCAGAATTCATCAGAAAAGGCATCCAAACCTGCCTAGCCAGAAAAAATAAAATTTGTACGAAAGACATGTCCACAAATTTTTGCGCAATACCTGCCACTAATGGCTACGGAGGTTATAAGTGGCCTAAGCTTTCAGAGCTCCATATGAAATTATTCGGCTGCGGATTCGAGGGCTCTCACAACGCATTAGCCGATGCAGAAGCTACAGCAAAATGTTTTTGGGAATTGAAGAAATTTGGAATTTAAGGGTGAAAACGGACCTAAAATGCACCGAGTGCGCCAATGGCCGCGTATTGGTTAATGTAAATAAAATTAAAAACCAATACATGCAAAACAAAAAAATTATTTCGTTTATGATGGCGGCAGTAATAGTAGGAGGGTTTGCATTTGCGGCTCCAATTTTTGCTCAAGGAAATTCTGGCTTTAATAGAGGGATGATGGGCAAACCGGGTATTGTGGGAATGGTTTCAGCAGTAAGCGGAACGACAATTACGGTAACAAGCAAGAATAAAATGAAGTCAGAAGGCTCTGCGGGAACGCAAACTACGACAATTTATACGGTTGACGCATCAAAAGCAACTGTGGCAAAAAATGGCGCGACATCAGCAATTTCAGCAATTGCGGTTGGGGATACAATAATGGTCCAAGGAACAATCACCGGGACAAATATTGTGGCAACAGCCATTAGGGACGGGGTCAGGCCAGGTTTGGAAAAACAAGATCTTTCGCAAATACAGGGTAACGGCCAGCCGATTGTGGCAGGAAAGGTTACTGCACTCAGCGGAAGCTCAATTACAATTACCAACGCCAGCAATGTCACTTATACAATTGACGCCACAAATGCAAAATTTGCAGTAAACGGCGTTGTAAATCCCACAATTTCGAATGTGGCAGTAGGAGACAGCGTTGTTGTGCAAGGAATAATAAATGGAAATGCAGTAACGGCTTCGTCGGTGATTGACCAGAAAGCAAAGCCTGCCGGAACAGGAGATAATGCAGAAAACAAAACAAAGCCGCAAGGTGGATTCGGCGGAATGATGCATGGTATTGGAAGCTTCTTCAAACACCTGTTCGGATTCTAATTTTGAAAATAAAATAACGTCGGTAAAAACCCTTCAGAAGAAACGAGAGACTTCTGGAGGGTTTTTATTTGACTAAATTAATATTTTTGTTAAGGTATGTTTACGCGTGCTCGTTGAAAATAGACGCAAAATTTATAATGAAAGAGGTAAATGATGAGCTTGGAAACAAGGGAGATTGCGGGAATTAAGACTTGCGAATTTAAGGGCGAAAACGGTCCGCAAAGCCCGGCTGCGCTCTACGGCCGCGGCACAGATGATCCGTTGGCGCTCCACAAATTCAAAGTCATCGAAGGGTCCGAGCCCAGCTACAACAACTGGTGCGATGTGGACCGACTTCTGCAGACCATGACGCACATATCGGCGGCCTGGAAGCTGAATTACGGCAAAGCTCCATTCATCGCCATCGGTGGTAAACATGGCAATCCGTGTGGCGCGGCGGTCAGTTATGACCAGCCATGCACCACGGCCCAAAAAATGGTTCAAGGAGATAAGCGCGCGATTTTTGGCGGGCTTGTTATGATTAACTTCCCAATGACCGAGGCACTCGCCGGCATTATGGCAGACGTTATGCCCAACGGAAAAACAATGTTTGACGGCGTCATTGCCCCGAAATTTATGGAAGAATCGGTCAAAATACTTTCCCGCGCAAAAGGGAAATGCCGATTAATGGAAAATCAAAATCTTTATTCATGTTCGGATGTGCTGGATAATGCCTCGCGATTCCGTTATGTTCGCGGAGGATTCCTAGCTCAGCCAAATTACACCTACATTTTAGATTTCAAAGATCATGAAATGCAGGTTTTCGGCAAAAGGTGCAAAAGCGATGAAAAAGATTTATTGCTGGCTTGGGCAATTGGGTGCACATCCAACAGCAACACAATTACTCTTGTCAACGACGGCATGCTGATTGGCAATGGAGTTGGCCAGCAAGACCGCGTTGGCGCTGCTGAACTAGCAGTTAAAAGAGCCTGCGATGCCGGGCATATCCTTAAGCTTGACGGAGCTGTTGCATACAGCGACTCGTTTTTCCCATTTACCGATGCCGTGGATGTTCTTATCCGCCATGGAATCAAAGCCATTTTCAGCACTTCGGGCAGCATCAACGACGGATTGGTCCAGCAATTATGCATCGACAGGGGCGTCACGCTTTACCAATTGCCAGATTCCAAGGCCCGAGGATTTTTCGGGCATTAATAAATAGGTTAGAAATTAGTTCTAGCCTTCTTTTTTTGCGGTTTTTCTGGTATTATAATTTAATGATTTATCCTATACGAATCAACAAATATTTGCGGGATATGGATTTGGCTTCGCGCAGGGAGGCTGACAGGCTGGTGGCTGCCGGGCTGGTTTTTGTGAACGGGAAAAGGGCTGAAAACGGATTATTGGTAACTGAAAAAGACAAAGTTATTGTGCGACAACCCAAAGGCTTAATTCCCAAAGAATACAAATATTTGGCTTACTACAAGCCAAGAGATTTGCCCACGCAAGATTTGCCGGGGCAGAGATCTGTAATTACAGACTGGCGCAAACAAGGAATTTATCCAATTGGAAGGCTCGACAAAAGTTCTGAAGGGCTTTTATTGCTTACAAATGACGGCAGGTTTGCCAGAAAAGTTTTGTCGGCAGATAAAAAATGGGAAAAAGAATATTTAGCAACTGTAAAAGAGCCGATTCACGAAGGCATTGTCAGAATTTTTCAGCAGGGGATGGAGACAGAAGCCCTGGGGAAATTATTGCCGGCCAAAACTCAGCTTGCGGGCGATAAAAAGCTGCGCATAATTTTAAATGAAGGCAAGCACCACCAAATAAGGGTTATGCTTAGTGAAATGAATTTAACAATCAATTCATTGAAGCGCGTACGTATAGGGGATATAAAGCTCGGAATTTTAAAGCCGGGCGAAACTCGCGCAATTTCGCCAAATGTCTAAAGAAAAAATAATTCTTTACGCAAAAACCTTAGGGTTGCCCTTAACCCTGATTTTTTTATTTGTTGCGCAAAATTTCGTGTTCAACATTTGGCTGAAGATTTTTTCAAGCGACTATTCAGCTAGGCTGTTCTGGGTGACCTTGGCTCTGGGAATTGTTTTTTACGGGCCGGCTTTGCTTTTCAAAAGAAAATATTCATACATTTACCTTTTTATAATTTCATTCTTGGTTTCTGCGCTTTTTTCCGCCCAGTTTCTTTATTACAGGTATTCGCAAAGTTTCCTGCAATTTTCGGCTATAAGATATATAAACCAAGCATTCAGCGTAGAGGGCACTGCAAAAAGCCTGCTGACTCCCGAATTATTTTTGTTTTTTGCGGGATTTCTGCTGGTTTTGGCTGTATTCACAATTTCAAAACGGAGAAAATTCGCTGATTTTTCTTTGCCTGTGTGGGAAAAAGTAATCCTTTTTTTGGCTTGTGTCGCAATCGTATTTTTTGGCTACCAATATTTGCTATCCACTGAAAAAAAGGAGTGGGGAAGCACCAGCAGGCTTTACACGGATGTTTATGATTTGAAGGCATTAGTGGGCAAGATGGGAATCATGAATTTTTTCCTGGAAGATTCATTTAAATATATTTCCAGAAGAAATCTTATTTCGGATGCAGACAAAGCCTTTTTGAAAAATTATGCTCAAAATAAAGCCGCAGAAACACCCAAGCCAAAATATTTTGGAAATGCAAAAAGCAAAAATTTGATAATCATACAGGTGGAATCTTTAGAAAATACGGTAATAAATAAAACTATAAACGGCCAAGAAATCACGCCAAATTTAAATCAGCTGGCAAAAGACGGCTTATATTTTAATAATTTTTATGCGCAGATTGGCCCTGGGAATACAGCCGACACAGAATTTTCCACTATGAATTCCTTGTATCCTCTGGCAAACGATGTGGCATTTATCGATTACGCAAAAAATACTTACAGCGCATTGCCTCAGCTTTTAGTGAATAACGGCTACAAAACCTATTCCATGCATGGCGACGTGCCTACGTTTTGGAACCGGTCGAACATTTATCCGCAGTTGGGCTACCAGAAAGCTTTTGGTTTGGCCGATTACACTGTAACTTCGCCGGTGGGCAAAGGCCCGTCGGATTTGGGGGATGAAGATTTGTTCAGCCAATCGTTGCCCAGGTTGGAAGGTTTTAAACAGCCGTTTATGGCAACTGTCATTACAATGAGTTTGCATACGCCGTTTATTCTGCCAGAAAATCTGCAGACTCTGGAAATTCCTGCGCAAACTAATTTGACCGAAACCCAATGGGAATATTTGCAGGCCGCCCATTACACAGACAAAGCAATCGGCGAGTTCATCAGCGGGCTAAAGAAAGACGGCCTGTACGATAATTCGGTAATTATGATTTGGGGTGACCACGGAAGCTTCACCAATATTTCTTCGGCTCTTGGCGAAAATATTCTGCCAGAATTGCAAAACAGCCAGGTTCCATTTATCATTTTAAATTCAGGCTTGCAAGGAATAAATTCCGAACCTTCAAGCCAGCTTGACGTTTATCCGACCATCGCAAATCTTTTAGGAATAAAACCGCCAAAAACAATTTTTGGTCAGGATTTATTAAACACAAAAACGCCAATTGAAACGCATTTTGAAATTGTTTCCGGCGGAATTGACGCAATTTTGTCGCCTGATTTGACTTATGAGGCCGGCGAAGACGGAATTTTTATAAATGGATCTTGCAAAACAACACCCAACGGAGAAGCGCTGGCAATTTCGGCCTGCCAAAATATTTATACCCAGCAACTGAATAATTTGCGTGCCTCAAATATAATCGTAAAAGGAAATCTTTTAGATTATTTCAGTTCTAATATAAAATAAAAAGTATTTTAAAGGCCCCATTGCTTTTCAGCTTTGGGGCCATTTTTGTCTGCATAGCAGACCTAGAATTATTTGCTCGCAATTGCTCGCGTGTCCGAAGTGCTTTCATAAAGAACCTCGGGAGCTTGGGTAGGGCTCGGCACCGGATAAGGAACCGGGTGAAAGTGGGATTTGATGATTTTTATCCCATCTTCAAAGGTTTTTGTCCGAGCCAACTCTTTGATATTTCTCTCTCTGTTTTCAGGAGAAAGAAAGTTATCTGTAGGAGTTGCCTTCGGCGGAGGAGGCATAGGCAGATTAAGGGAAGCGACTTGGGAAGTTTTTTGAGAGCTGAATTTTGGGGTCCAGCAAACCTTGAAAAACTTGCCGGTTATCGCCTCTTTTACTGCGTAGTCGCCAGCCTTGAGCTTTAACTCACCGTCAGTGGCTATAAAGGGAAAATCCCCTTTGTAATACGGCCTTTTAACATAGAGCCAATGACGGCTCTTCGCTTCGGTGAGGCCCATCCAAGGCTTAGTGAATTCCTCCTGGATTCTTACCACTTGGACCAGCTCGCCCGGCAAAATGGCATAGTCAAACCCGCCATAATAGCGAGGTCCGAATATCGGAGTCATGACGCCGGCCACATATGCTGCGACCAGTGCGACAACTGCCATCGCGCCAAAAAAGCAATACTTCTGCATCTTCTTGAACCACAACATGGTGCTTCTCCTGCTTCTGCGGGTAATCTTTGGCCATGAATATATGACCAATAGCTGTATTAAGAACTGTATATACTATATCATATTATGTATAGCTTGTCAATAGTTTAGAGCAAAAAAAGACCCTTTGCATTTGCATTGGGTATTAAGCAATTTTCGGTTCTTTGTACGTTTCGGTGCGTTCTTCAAGCCAAACAATGCGGGCATTTACTCCTTCTAAGCGTTTTTGAAGCTCATGGCGAATATCTAAATCCGATGTTCTGTCAATACTAACTTCAAACTGTTTTTTTCTGCTTCGCAGATGAAAGAGCTCATCTAACCTTTTATCGTTAGCTTTGCTCATAGCACACCTCCGCATTACTTCAAATTCTAAAAGGGCTAATGCTGATTAATATCTTATA
>CAIMDW010000026.1 GCA_903839895.1 Candidatus Staskawiczbacteria bacterium | reverse complement strand
TTTGTTTCGCCTTCGCGAGCAATGAATCCAAATCCTTTTTCTGTAAGATTTTTGATAGTTCCTGTTGCCATAGTATTGTTAAAATTAATTTACCCTGCTAAAAAACCCGACCCTGTTTCTTAATAAAAAGACTTATTAAAAAACAAGTCTAATGCAAGTAAGCTTATCTTAGCATGATTTTAGTTCAAATGTCAAGCTTAGTAATCAAATTTTACGCCAGATGCTTCTCGCTCTGCCCTTTTTGCATCAACTTCTTTCAAGTGTATTTTTCTTATGCGAATGTTTTTTGGAGTGACTTCCACATATTCGTCGTCGCTTATGTATTCTAAAGCGTCTTCCAAACCCATTATTTTTGGCACGTCAAAGTGCTCTCTGTTCTTTTCTCCCTTTGCCCTCATATTTGAAAGCTGTTTTTCTTTGCAGACATTCACCCTTAGGTCGTTTGGCCTGGAGCTCTGTCCCACAACTTGGCCTGCATACACTTCCTGGCCAGGACCAAAAAACATTGTGCCCTGGTCTTGCACATTTTTGAGACCGTAAAGCCTAGTTTCACCGGTTTCTGAAGCAATTAAAGATCCATTGTCTTTTTCACTCCAGTTTCCCACATCAAGCATATACTGGAAGAAAATTGTATTGATTATTCCAAGGCCCTTGGTGTCGGTCAAAAATTCGTTTCGGTAGCCGAAAAGCCCCCTGGTAGGAATTATAAATTCCAGGAAAGCGACGCCATTGGCATTTCGCAGTTCTTTTATCTCTCCTTTTTTGCTTCCCATTTTTTCCATCACGACTCCTTGATAAATTTCAGGAACCTCAATGAAAACTTTTTCGTAAGGCGTCATGCGCTGTCCATTTATTTCTCGTATAATGACTTGAGGCCTGGAAACCTGGAATTCAAATCCTTCTCTTCTAAGCCTTTCAATTAAAATTGCCAAATGCAATTCTCCCCGGCCAGAAACAATCCACTGGTTTTTGTCGTTTTCTTCAACCCGTAAAGAAACATCGGTTTCCAGCTCTTTAAAAAGCCTCTGCCTTATCTGTCTTGTTGTTGAAAATTCTCCTTCTGTTCCTGCTCTCGGGGAATCGTTTACTATAAAAGTCATTTTGACGGTTGGCTCTTCTATATTAATTAAAGGCAATGCTTCCGGATTTTCTGCGTCGGCAATTGTTTCTCCAATGGTAATGTCTTCAATTCCTGAAATTGCGCAAATGTCGCCGGCTTTAACTTCTGCAGCTTCAAGTTTTCCCAAGCCCAAAAATGTCATCAGCGAAGTTATTTTGCATTTTTTATGCAAACCCTGCCTGTTTATATGTATGATTTCTTGGCCGTTTTTTATTGTTCCATTGTAAACTCTGCCAATTGCAATTCTGCCTTTAAAATCATCCGGGGCAATCGAAGTCACCAAAATCTGCAAAGGTTTTATTGCGTCTGCAATGGGGGAGGGAATGTGCTTTATGATTGCGTCGAAAAGCGGGTCGATATTTTCCATTTTTGCCAAATCAGGTTCAAGTCCTGCTTTCCCATCGCGTCCTGAAGCGTAAATTACCGGGAAATCCAAACTGTGGTCGCCAGCTCCCAATTCCAAAAACAATTCCAAAGTCGCTTCCAGAGCAAATTCTGGCCTGGCGCCAGACTTGTCAATTTTATTTACCACTACGATTATTTTGTGGCCCATTTCCAAAGCCTTTTTTAAAACGAATCTTGTTTGTGGCATCGGGCCTTCTTTTGCGTCAATCAAAAGCAAGCATCCGTCGGCCATATTTAAAACTCTTTCCACTTCGCCTCCAAAATCAGCGTGGCCTGGTGTGTCAATTATGTTTATTTTAGTTTCGCCATATTGCACCGAAGCGTTTTTAGAGAAAATGGTTATTCCTCTTTCTCTTTCCAATTCGTTGCTGTCCATAATCATTTCCTGCCCGACAACATCCTTGTTCAAATAAGTATGCGACTGACGCAAAAGCGCGTCCACCAGAGTAGTTTTTCCATGGTCAACGTGGGCAATAATAGCTATATTTCGTATATTTTCCATTTGTATTTATTTTTCACTGCTATAAGCTATAATTATATAACAAAATTTGCCTATTGTCAAACTATGTTTTTAAGCAAGCAAAAAAAAATCAGCGGATTTTCGCTGACTATGCTTTGGCGACCACTATGGACGAAGATTCTAGCGTAAATTTGCTGGCTTCGTAAACGGAGTCGTTAGAAAATTCCAGCAGCCATTTATTGCTCTTACAATCATAATGAATTTTTTTGATTGTTTTGCAGGAGTCGGGCATGATATATTCCCCATTAAAGTCAACAGGGCGCACTTCAAATTTTGAAGTATTTTTGACAATGTCTCCGCAACGGAAGGGAGGGGTAAGCCCTTTCAGCCGGGAGAGTAATACTCCTTGAAGATACCAAACTGTGCTGGCATAGGACGAGGCCATGCAATCGAAGGCTCCGCTAGAATTTGCCCGGAAGCTTGCTTTCCGGAAGGCATCTACAAGATCCTCGTCAGACATTTCATACACCGATTGTGGCATAGGTGGTCTCCTTTTCGTTTCTTGGTTTTTAAGTTCCTGTTCATAATTTAGCTTGTATTGTGTTTTTTGTCAATTTATCCTATGCAGTATTGACATTTAGGATTTTTTATTGTAGAATTGTAGAATGATGAATAATACAGAAAATACTTTTATGGGACTTGGGATTGCTCCAAGATTATTGGATAAATTGAATTCAATGGGATTTAAAACCCCGACCCCAATTCAGCACAAAACGATTCCTTCTCTTATTGAAGGAAAAGACGTTATTGGAATTGCACAGACTGGAACAGGAAAAACTTTGGCTTTCGGCGTGCCGATGATTCAGAGGATTTTACAGTCAAAAGGCCAGAATAAAGGCTTGATTGTTTTGCCGACCAGGGAATTGGCAATACAGGTTGAAGAAGCTTTAATGAAAATTGGGCGAGAATTCGGCTTGAAAACAGCAGTATTGATAGGAGGCGCCTCAACTTATCAGCAAATTGGAGCCTTAAGAACTAATCCTCAAATTATTATTGGCACTCCGGGCAGGATAAATGACTTGGTAGAACAAAGGGCTTTGAATCTGCACAATGTGAATATTTTAGTTTTAGACGAAGCTGACCGCATGTTTGACATGGGATTCGCCCCGCAAATTAAAAAAATTCTTCAGCAAGTTCCTGAAAACAGGCAGACAATGCTTTTTTCAGCAACAATGCCGGACAACATTGCAAAAATCGCTTCGGGCCATATGAAGTTGCCGGTAAGGATTGAAATTGCAAAACAGGGAACAGCCGCCGATAAAATAGAACAGGAACTTTTCGTGGTCCCAAAAAACCAGAAAATTTCTCTTTTGAAGAAATTGCTTTCAGAATACAAAGGAAGCGTTTTGGTTTTTATAAGGGCCAAACATTCAGCCGGAAAAATTGTGAGGGATTTGAAGGTCGCCGGATTTTCTGCAACAGAAATCCACTCAAACAGGTCTTTGAACCAGAGAAAAGAAGCTTTGGAAGGATTCAAATTCGGAAAATACAGAGTTTTGGTGGCCACTGACATTGCTTCCCGCGGAATTGACGTGAAAGGAATTGAGCTGGTGGTAAACTATGACTTGCCAGAAAATCCTGAAGATTATGTGCATAGAATCGGCAGAACCGGCAGAGCCGGATTATCCGGAAAAGCAGTCTCTTTTGCCATGCCAGACCAGGGTTCTAAAGTCAGGGAAATTGAGAGATTAACAAATCTTTATATTCCAATTGCCAAATTGCCAGAAGGTTTGCCGATTGCAATAAAAACGCCAGAAACCGGCTTTGCTCCAACCCAAAAACGTTTCCAGCCACGCCAGTATGGCAGGCCAAACAACAGGCCCCAAAGGAGCCGATTCGCCTACAAAAGATAAATTTTAACTGCCTAAATATTTAAGAAATAATTTTTGCCTTTTGGCTATTGCGCTAGAAGGCATTTTTTTTAGTTCGGAGGAGGCAGTTTTGGATAATTTTCTAAAATCTGCGTCAATCTCGGCGGCTCTTTTATTTACGCAGAAAGCTAGATTATTTATTCCCATTAGCCTTAAGCCTTTTAGGGAGCGCAATCTTGAAAGCGCCACATATCCCATTCCTTCCAAAAAGCATTTTGACAAGTCTATTTCGGCGGAATTTAGGTTCATTCCCTGAGATTTGTGAACGGTAATTGCCCAGGCTAATCTTAAAGGAATTTGCGAAATGCCCGCCACAATGGAATTTTCTTCTTCAATTACCCAATCAGAGTAGGTGACAGTTATTTTTTTGCCGTCATAAGTTTTTACAACCGGCAAATCGGCTGCGGCAAAGCCAATTACTTTTCCTTGCGTGCCATTCACATATCCTGCCTCAAAATTGTTTTTTATGAACATTACTTCGGCCCCTTCTTTTAAAACCAGTTTTTCTGGCGCCAAACAGCTTTTCTTTAAAATGTCTGCCACCATTTGGTTTCCCCGCGAAGACATCTGGTAAAAATATTCTTTGCTTTTTATCTTTGCCAGTTCAGTATAATTTATGCTGTCCACGTCTATATTATGTGTGTAAAGTTTCGTCAAAACGCGTTTCAAATCCTGTGATTTTTCAGAAAATAATAATTTTTTTGATTCTTCGGCCTTGCTTTCGCGGATTAAGTTCAAGATTTTATGCAGTTTTTTGTCTTTTGTGCGGTGCTGTTCGTCCAAATAGCAAATTTTCATTTCCATTTTCTTCCAAATTTCAGAGTCGTTGACGAATTTTATTTCGCGGCCTTCGCGTTCTACCGGAGGCAGTTGGAAAAAATCTCCAGAGCAAACAACTTGCAGTCCGCCAAAAGGTCTAGGGTTTCTCCGCACATATTGGCAAATTTTGTTTACAGCTTCAAACTGTGAAGCCTTTATCATGGAGATTTCGTCTATTATCAAAACGCCGGCTGATTTTATCCTTGTCCGCATGTATCCTTTTTCGCAGACCTTTTTGACTTCCTGGTCGTCCAATTCTTCTCTTATTCCAAGGCCAGACCACGAGTGCAAAGTGGTGCCTCCCATATGAGTAGCTGCAATTCCGGTACTGGCGGTAATGGAAACTGGCGCATTGTTCTTGCGCAAATATTCTATATATTTGTTCAATAAAAAAGTCTTTCCCGATCCAGGAGGACCCGTCAAAAAAGTGTTGTATCCCATTTTCAGAATATCCAGCGCTTCTTTTTGCTTCATTGCCGTTTTTATTTTCTGGGTCCGTATTTTTTAAGAAAATCTTTTTCGTCGTTGAACTTGGCAAAACCATGCTGGGCTTGGCTCGGATGGTTGGCGAATTCTTTTTTGTTTTCATGCATGATTCCGCACCAGTATTTTTCTGTAAGGCCGGAAATTTCCTTTAAATAAACCAGCAGGCCATTTGCATAACCGCAGTACATGCAGCTGATTTTTTCAAATAAGTTCAGGTATTTTAGCTTGTTTCGGTCTAAAATTAAAATATATGTTGCCCGTTTTACCTTTTTAATTCCATAAATCGGGAAGCAGACGGCCTGGTACGCAGACATTAAAATGTCTAATAAGATAAATACGGGAAGCGGAAACCAAATCAAGGGTCCAGAAATAATCCGAGCCAAATTTTTTTTAGGAGTGTCTTTTAAATAATCCATAATTCATTATTTTATAATATATATTAACCTTCTTGGCCGGCAAATACAAACAGGGGATTATATCACTTGACAAGCTGTAAAAAAAGTGATATAATTGAAAATCATGAAGGTTTTAACAAGCATAAAAATCGCCCAGACGGCCGGCATTGCGCAGGTGGTTTTGGCATTTATGGATTTCATTGAAAAAAGCAAAGGAAACGATCTTAGCATTGTGGCTGTGAATATAATAAATCATCCCTCTTCGCCTTCGGGCTTCGGCGGGACAAGAAAGAAAAAAACAAAAAAGACAAGAACTATATCTATTGGGATGAAAGTGCCTGATATTGCCGACGTTGTGAATAAAGCAAAAAATTTGGCAGAAGTTGAAAAAAAATATGAAAAAGTCATTTTGGCATATCAAAAGGCGATACAAGAAGAAAAGCCTGATTTGGTTTTGGTGAATGGAACGTATTTTATGCCGTGGTGCCTGTTTTTGGCGGCTGAAAGAGAAAATATCCGCATTGTTTTGCATTATCACGGAGTGCTTGCAAAAGAAGTCCAGAATTGGGGAAAAAAGCAAAGGAATATTTTTTTAAAAATGGAAAGATGTTTTGACAAAAAGAATATTTTTTATATCTTTCCTTCAGAAATAACGAAAAATGTGGTTGAAAAAGAAGTTTTCAAGCATAAAGTAAAAAAAATGGCTGTTATTCCAAACCCTGTTTCAGAGCATTTTTTTGAAGAACAAAATCAAGTTGAAAATAGGAACATCGGGATAGTCAGCAGGTGGACAGGAATAAAAAATGTGAGATTTTGCGAAGACTTGGCCGATTATAACAATAAAAACGGCAATAAGTTTGTGGTGAACATAATCACTGATTTGGACAAAAGCGATAAAATTTATAAAAAGCTTTCAAAAATAGTCACATTCCATAAGCAGAAAAACAACAAGAAATTGGCGTCGTTCTATAGGAATATGGGTGTCGTGATAAGTCCGTCGCATTTTGAAACTTATGGAAACGTGGCAAAAGAATCAATTGCATCGGGAACTCCTGCAATGGTGAATTGCAACATGGGCGTTTCTGAAACTTTTGACAACTTGGGATTGGGTGACTGGATAATAAATTTTGATTCTGTGAAATCAGTTTATGATAAAATTGGGAGCGTAATGGGGGAGACGGTGCATGAAGATGTTAAAAATAAAATGAAACGCCTTTATATGCCCCATACGATATTCGGCCGGATGATTTCGGTTTTAATTAATGCAGCCTAGCAAAAAACCGTTCCATGAGGAGCGGTTTTTTTGTTGAGAAGAACTATCTCTTTTTCTTTTTTGCTACTTTTTTTGCTTTTTTCTTTTTTGCTGGCATGTGCGTTTTTTTAGAGTTATTTTTATTTCTTCGACTTTACTCTTATTGTATTAACTATAACAACTGCCAGAAAATAAGTAAGAGTGCATAACTTTTTATATGTTGAAGAAACTTTTTCCGGCAACAAAACCTGTGCTCCAGCAAAGTTGCAAATTGAATCCCCCGGTCCGGCCGTCAACGTCTAAAATTTCTCCGGCAAAAAATAAATTTTTAATTATTTTTGATTGCATTGTCTTATGGTCGATTTCTTTCAATGAAATTCCTCCCCGCGTGGCCATGGCTTGTTCAAAGCCTAAAATATTTTCAGCTGTAACTTCAAAACTCTTTAATGTTTTTATAATTGCCTCTTTTTCCAGCTTTGACATGTTGTTGGAAATTTTGTTTTTATCTATTTGCAAAATTTCCAACAAAGTTTCGGCCAGCCTTTCTGGCACAAGTTCGGCCAGAACATTCTTGGCTGATTTGTTGGGATATTTTTTCAAAAGCTTTTCGAATTCTTTCAAAAGGCCTTCGTGGCTTTGAACTGGAAAAAAGTCGAAGATTATTTTCGTTTCGCCTTTTTCCAGCAGGCTTCCTAATTTCCCGCTGAAGTTTATGATTGCCGGCCCGCTCAAACCAAAGTGAGTGAAAATAATTTCTCCGGTTTCTGAAAATTGTTTTTTGTTATTTTGGAATACGCTTATTTTTACGTCTTTCAGGCTTATTCCCTGCAAATTTTTAACCCATTTTTCTTTTATTGATACCGGGCATAAAGCAGGGGATGGTTTTGTAACTGTATGCCCCATTTTTTCGGCCAATTCAAAGCCAAATCCGGCAGATCCCGTCATAGGAAAAGATTTTCCGCCCGCGCAAAGGATATATTTTTTCGCTGAAATTTCGCCGTTTTTCAAAATAAGCTTCGTGATTTTTTTGGCTTTGCATTCGGCTCCCAAAACTTCGCAATTGAACAAAATTTTCACTTTATTTTCAGCCAAATAATTTTCCAAAGCCTCCAAAACTTCTTGGGCACTATTGCTGGCGGGAAAAACTCTTTTATTGTTTTCAATTTTTGTTTTTATTCCAAGATTGTTGAAAAATTTGACTGTGTCTTCCGGCCCAAATAAAGAAAAAGCGCGGAAGAGGAATTCTCCATTATTATAATTGTCCGCAAGGGTTTTTAAATTGGTTTCCAGATTGGTCAGGTTGCATCTGCCGTTTCCGGTCAAAAGCAATTTTTTTCCCGCTGTTGTATTTTTTTCCAGCAAAACCACTTTTAACCCCAGGTTGGCTGCTTGCCCGGCCGCCATCATCCCTGCCGGCCCCGCCCCAATCACCGCCACATCAAAATTTTCCATATTTCATACTAACAAAAAACCGCCCCAATTAAAAGGCAACCTGCTTATTTTCGTGAAAGCGCGCTTAAAACTATTTCAGAAATTTTTCTGAATGCATATGCAAGACCCAGAAAAAATATCAAATAGAAAACCGTGGCCAGCCATGCCGGAAAATATTTATAAAATATATCATAGCGGTAAAGTATCGGCCAATGGATCAGATAAATCTCGTAAGAGTATATTCCAAATAAGCTCAATAATTTGAACTCTATTTTTTTAATTGCAAACAAAAATATAACGGCCAGCATAGTTATTATGCTCACCAGCTGGGCCGTGCCTGGATTTTCCTGCCTGCCAAAATAATAAGAAAAATAACCGATAAATATTATAAGAAAGACAATTAGCAAAGGATAAGTTGCCTTTAAGGCGCATTTCTTCAGATATTCTGGAATTTTTGATTTTAACTTATTATATAAATTGGAAAAGCTTTCCTTATATTTATAATGCAATTCGTAAAAAACCCAGCCCGCTATTATGCCCAGCGGAAAAGCAACAATGTGCAATCTGTAAAAAGGCGATACCCAGCTGAGCAGAGCTAGATTTTGCCTTAAAATGAAATAGCTTGCCCCATAAATAGCAATTGCTGAAATCCAAGGCTGCTTTTTGTAAAAGGCTATAGGGAAAATCAAGTAATAAAATAAAATTAGCGTAAAATACCAAAGTGGGGAATCTAGGTCGCGATATAGATCGGCGCTAGGGAAAAAACCAATAAATGCCCTTTGGATAAAGAGTTTTGGATAGCCAATTTGCAGGGTAAAAAAATCAAGCAATAAAAATGCAGTTAACGCTATCCAAAAAGGCGTAAATAGCTTTAACAGATTTTTGAAATAAAAATGATGAATTGGAAGCTTCTTTTTGAGAGCGCTGGCTGTCAATCCCAATCCTGACAAAAACAAAAACAAATCAACGCCGACGCCCGCCATAATAGAAAGCGGAAATAAAAATCTGTGGTCGGTTACCAGAAAATAGCCTATATGAGAAAAAACTATAAGCAAAATCGCAAAGCCTTTAAGCTCATGGCTTTGGGATATTGGAAAAAAATGGTCAAATTTTTTTACGCGCGCAGATAATAAAAGGACGGCAAAAAGTATGCATTCGAAGATTATTGTTGACTGAATAGGATTATTTATTGAAATCAGCATAAATTATGTTTGCCCAGGTTTCATATCCTTTCGCCGAAGGGTGAAATAAATCAGTTGAATAATATGAATCAGATGTATTAAATTCTTTAATGGTTGGAGAGTACAAATCAATGTACTGCACATCGTTTTCTTGTGCTAGTTCCTCGATGATTTTATTGAATTCATTAGTCTTAAAATCAAAATAATAACTGTATGGCGGTAAAATAAGCTTGTCAGAACCGATAAACGGAATATTTATTGCATAAATTTTAGCGGTGGTTTTTTGTTTGAGGGTTTTTATGATTTGGCCATAATTTTCCTTAAATTCTTCTTTTGATATGCTGTTGCGAATATCGTTAATGCCGACTAGCAAAGTGACAATGTCCGGTTTGTCTAAAAGCACCGAAGAAAGCAATATATCTTTGACTTCTTTGCTTGTGAAACCCGGTATCGATCTGTTTTTGAAAATTATATTGTTTTTACTGTCTAATTTTTCTGCCAGCAAATATGGATAAGATTTTTCATAATTATCGACTCCTACACCGGCGGTTAAGCTGTCGCCTAAAGACACATAAACCAGAGCTTTGTCGTTGGCAGATCCATTCCCAAATGAATATTTTTGATTTATATATGGAGATTTTAGATTTTCTTGGCTAACTTTATTATAAATTCGGCTGTATGACAACTGTAAATAAATTCCGGACATGATTATAGCAACCGATAAAATAATTATTATATAAAATTTCTTCATATTAACCTATTCTATCACAAACAAAAACCCGAGAAAATGATCTCGGGATTCTTGGCTCCGACGCCTGGACTCGAACCAGGAACCCACGCCTTAACAGGGCGTTGCTCTACCATTGAGCTACGTCGGAATGGATATTTACATAGTACTAAATTAATCAAATATTTTCAAGCGCAGTCGATTGTTTTGTG
>CAIMDW010000025.1 GCA_903839895.1 Candidatus Staskawiczbacteria bacterium | reverse complement strand
ATTGTCATTGTCATTGAAGTCTTGGTAAAGACTTTGCAAAGACATTGCCAAGTGATTAAGTATGCTATGATTTTTATATACTTGTGTAAATAATTTCCAACATATTTTAGATTTATGATTTTGAGCATCGTTCAATATAGATGATTCAAGTAAGTCCGGTCTTCCCTTAAAATTTCTTCTCATAAATGCGTGAACAAAAACAATTTCTGCTTTATTATCGTATGTTATTTTTGTAAATAATTCATCAAAACAAGCGTCAATTTTTTTAATATCAATTCCAGTGCGTTCTGAAATATGCCTTTTGGAAATTCCGTAAATTCCAGACTCTGTGCATTTTCGATTACTGAAAAGAAAAACATAAATGATTTTAGAATTTAAAGACAGTTTTTCTATGTCTGGATCGTCCCAAAAATCACACCACAAAGGACGGTATTTTGCCATGTTGTTTTAAATGGGGCCGGACAGCCCGTATTGAAAACGCGAATTAACGATACGAGCCCCTGGGGTTGCCAAGGTGTCCGGCTTTTATAAAATAAAATTTTGGATTTTTCGCGTTTTCATTCTGTTTAAGTATAGTTTTAAAATTAATTAAAGTCAAGTGTTAAATGTTTATTAATTCCGGGTGCCGCTTCACCAGGTCTTCCAGAAATATCCGCCCCTGTACGGCCTCTCTGACCTCCGGGTTATTGACGTATGTTTTAAGCGCTTCCCGCGTGCCGTCGTACAGGGCTTTGATTTTAGGATCAACATAAATCTCCTTTTTAAGTTTGATTAATCTGTACCATGAAACACGGTTTCCGTCTGCGGTTTTACCGTCGTATTCTTGCTCGATTCCATATCCGTCTTTTTCGATATTCGCCCGCAACTCTGATATGACAGTATGTGCGCCACACTCGCACCCGGTTGCTTCTCTGATATCCCTGGAAGTATGGCGGCGCAGATCAAGAAGTAACTTATAGGCGACCTGCAGCTCTTTGCAGGTTTCAAGATTGCGGTAATGGAAAGAGCCGCGGTCACTCATTTTTAAACTCCAAATCCTTGCAGCCGTGTCTTGCGGTTTTATACGGATTCCCGCACCGGCCATAAGCCCACTGGTATCCTTTTCTACGCGGGCTTTTTAATTTGCAATGGGCGTTCTCCGGGTTCCAATGGATGCAGATCGCGCGCGGCTGTTGTGGTGTCATGGCTTTCCTTTTTAAAATCGCCCAGGGTGACCGCTGCGCCAGCATTGCGCCGCGCTTTTCGGGGCTGCACCGTGCGGCCACGGCTGGGCGGTTGATTACACTAAAACGGTAAATCTGCCTTGCCAGCCTCTATGTATGCCATAATTTCATCGTAATGATCAGCCATAATATCCGTTAATTTTTCACCATGATATTTTTTGCCTATCTGCTCCTTAAAAATACCCCACGAGTCAGCCTTTTCGCGGGACTCCAAAGCGGCCTTTATGTGCTTTCCGGCCTCCAGGCCAGTCATTTTAGGCGTTGGTTTCGTTTCTGGCTCATTT
>CAIMDW010000024.1 GCA_903839895.1 Candidatus Staskawiczbacteria bacterium | reverse complement strand
CGGAAGATTGATTTCTTACACAATTTTGGGGGGAGTCTTGGGATTGATTGGAAGCAGATTGCAGATTTCAGCCCAATTTACAGGATATTTAGTAATCGCAATTTCTATTTTAATGATTGTGTTGGGTTTGCAAATGCTGGGGGTAAAAGCATTCAGGAAATTCCAAATTTCGGCGCCAAAATCTTTTACTAGGAAAATTGCTAATGAAAATAATTTTCAGGGGAGATATATGCCGTTTATTATGGGAGCCGCAACTTTCTTTTTGCCGTGCGGATTTACAATTACGGCACAAAGCTTGGCTTTGCTTTCGGGTAATGCAGTTTCGGGAGCTTTGATAATGGGAGCTTTTGCTCTGGGAACAATTCCCGTGCTTTTCTTTATTGGATTGTCTTCTGTAAAATTTTCTTCAAAGCCCCATTTAGCCGAAAGGTTTTCAAAAGTGGCTGGATTCCTTGTTTTATTTTTTGCACTGTATAATATATCAAACCAAGCGACAGTTTTAGGATTTAATTTTAGCCAGCCTCCCGCCTCCGCTGAAAGCTCCGGCGTGGCGAAGCAAAATGGTTTGGCCCAAATCGTTGATGGAAAACAAGTCATACAAATGACAGCTTCAGGCAGCGGAGACAGCCCTAACTATTTCAAAGTCAAAGTTGGGATTCCTGTAAAATGGGAAATTACGGGAGGAAATTCGCTGGGATGCAATGGAGCAATAATTTCAACTAATTTGTTCGACGGGGCGGTTGATTTGACCCCCGGGCAAGTTGCGGTAAAGGAATTCACTCCGCAAACTGCCGGAACTTTTGGATTTTCATGCACAATGGGCATGATTCGGGGCACAATAGAAGTTGTAAATTAAAAATAATTTTATGAATATTACAGCAAAAACAACTTTGGCAAAAATAGTGGAAACAAAAAATGGCGCTAAAATTCTTATGGAAAACAGGGTGCCGTGCTTGTCGTGCCCGATGGCGCAGTTTGAAATTGACAAGCTGGAGCTTGGGGAAGTCTGCAAAATGTACGGGCTTGATTTAGGAAAAATATTAAAAGAGTTGAATAAAAAATAATGGAAAAAAAAGTCTTGAAAATTGAGGGGATGACTTGCGCTTCATGCGCAGCTTTGATAGAGCATGATTTGAAAAAGAAAAAAGGAATTGCTTCGGTTTCTGTAAACCTGGCAACAGAAAAAGCTTATTTGGATTTTGACAGCGAAAAAATTTCTGGAAAAGAAATAGAAAAAGCAATTAAAGATCTGGGTTATAAGGCAAAAGATGATTCCGATGGCGTGTCAGGCATGGAAGGGCACGACCACGCTAAAATGGAAAAAGAAACTGAAATTAAGAAGTTGAAAAACAGGTTTTTGTTTTCGCTTATTTTCGGTTTGCCCGTGATTTATATGGTGATGGGCAGAATGATAGGCTTGCCAATCCCGGCATTTGCTGAAAAATATGGAATTTTAATACAGGCGATATTATCTACTGCTGTAATTGGGATTTGTTTTAACATTTGGCAGTCTGGAGCCAAAAAACTGATAAAAATGGGTCCAAATATGGATACCCTGATTTTGATTGGAACTGCTACAGCATATTTTTATAGCTTGATAAATGCGGTTTTATTGTTTTTTGGCAAGAATATTCTCATGGAAGGTTTTTATTTTGAATCTGCAATATTTATTTTGGTTTTCATATCTTTGGGTAAATATTTGGAAGCGATTACAAAAGGGAAAACATCGGATGCAATCAAGAAACTGATGGGATTGCAGCCCAAAACGGCTATTATAATAAAAAATGGAATAGAGACTGAAGTGAATATTGATGATGTAAAAGTTGATGATATAGTTTTGGTAAAGCCTGGACAGAAAATTCCGGTGGATGGAATTGTGGTGGACGGATATTCCGGGGTGGATGAGAAAGCAATTACCGGCGAATCGATGCCCGTTGAAAAGAAAAAAGGCGACGAAGTTATTGGAGCCACGATAAATAAGACAGGAGTTTTGAAATTCAAGGTGACGAGAGTGGGAAAAAATACTATGCTCGCCCAGATAATTAAAATAGTTGAAGACGCCATGGGAAGCAAAGCGCCCATCCAGCTTTTGGCCGACAAAGTTTCATTTTACTTTGTGCCGGTTGTTTTCGGGATTGCATTGCTTTCTGGAATTATTTGGCTTTTGTTGGGATATTCATTTGCGTTTGCTTTGTCGGTATTTGTGGCAGTTTTGATTATTGCTTGCCCATGCGCTTTGGGCTTGGCAACGCCAACAGCTGTGATGATGGGAACTGGTTTGGCGGCGCAAAAAGGAATTTTGATAAAATCTTCCAAGGCTTTGGAAATTGCCAAAGATGTGAATATTGTTGTGTTTGATAAAACAGGGACTCTCACAAAAGGCGAGCCGGTTGTGACCGAAATAGTTGTTTTGGACGCCCCTCGAGGTGCAGGCAATAAATTAAAAGAAAAAGATATTTTAAAAATTGCCGCTTCTGTGGAAAGAAATTCTGAGCATCCTCTGGCGCAGGCAATTGTAAATAAGGCAAAAGAAGAAAATGTGGATTTAAGCGAAGCGAAAGATTTTCAGGCGATTCCGGGAAAGGGAGTAGAAGCTGTTCTTGGCAAAGATAAAATTTTACTAGGAACGAGAAAATTAATGCAGGATAATAAAATAAAAACGGATGAAATTGAAAGCCAGATGGTTTTGCTGGAAACCCAGGGGAAAACGGCTATGATTTTGGCTGTTGGAAAAAACATATCAGGAATTATTGCGGTTGCCGACGTGCTGAAAGAAAATTCGCGCGAAGCCGTGGAAACTTTGCATAAAATGGGAAAAGAAGTTGCCATGATTACCGGTGACAATAGGCGAGTGGGCGAAGCAATTGCAAAACAGGTTGGAATTGACCGTGTGCTGGCCGAAGTTTTACCGCAGGGAAAATCTGACGAAATAAAAAAATTGCAGGCGGAAGGCAAGGTAGTGGCGATGTGTGGTGATGGTATAAATGACGCTCCGGCTTTAGCTCAAGCTGATTTGGGAATTGCATTGGGATCGGGAAGCGATGTTGCCATGGAAACTGGGGAAATTGTTTTGATTAAAGATGATTTGCGGGACGTTGTGGCTTCTATTGATTTGAGCAAATATACGTTAAAAAAAATCAAACAAGGATTATTTTGGGCTTTTGCTTACAATGTGATTGGGATTCCTTTGGCGGCATTCGGATTTTTAAATCCTTCAATTGCAGCGGGAGCTATGGCATTCTCATCGGTTAGCGTAGTGCTGAATGCTTTGTCGATGAAAAGATATGGATTTTAATTAAATTTTGTGATTAAATAGAAGTAACATGAACAAAACGCCGATATTAATAATTACTGCAATTGTCCTTTTGGGAGGGGCTTTTTGGGCCTGGCAAGCTGGATTTTTGTCACCCGTGAAACCGGTGGCAGTGCCCGATGGCATAATTTTGTTTTATGGCCAAGGATGCCCGCACTGCAAAAATGTGGATGATTTTGTGGCGGCAAACAATATAGCTTCAAAAGTGAAATTTTCGCATTTGGAAGTCTGGTATAATAAGACAAACCAGGTAATAATTTCGAAAGTTGTGAAAAAGTGCGGAATCACTTCAGATTCAGTGGGCGTTCCGCTATTATATGACGGGAAGTCAAAATGTTATGAGGGCGACGCAGATGTGATTAATTTTTTCAAAAATGCAACAGGAATCAAATAGAATTTTATTCTTAGGATTATTATTTTTGGGATTGGCAGGAGCTTTTACTGCCTCGGCGCAGGCAATTTGCCCTATTTGCGTAGTGGCAATAGGAGCTGGCTTGGGATTTTCGCGCTGGCTGAAAATTGATGACTTGGTCTCTTCGGTTTGGATTGGAGCTTTTTTGTGGACGCTGGTTGTGTGGACCTTGCATTGGATGCGCAAAAAGAATTGGGGATTCAAATTTGACGGAATCGTAACCTTTTTGTTTTATTATCTGCTGACATTCATTCCGCTTTATTTTATGGGAATTGTCGGGCATCCGTTAAATAAATTTTTGGGCGTTGATAAGATTATATTCGGCACAATTATTGGCACGATTATTTTGTGGGCAAGTTTGAAATTGCATAATTATTTGAAAATTAAAAATAATAATAAGTCGTATTTCCCTTATCAGAGGGTGGCGGTTCCCGTTTTGGCATTAATATTAACAAGCTTAATTTTATGGAGGATAATAATTTAAAAATAGACGAGTTTATCAAGAAAGTTCAGTCGAGCAAAAAAGGCGAGCTGGATTTGTCTTCTGACGAAGATTTGTCCATTGCCATAATGAATTTGATTTCCATTGAGGAGCATTTTTTCTTCACTGGAGCTAAGACTGAAAAGCCCGAATATTATGATTTGTTGAGCACAGCCCGCGAAATGCGCAAAGATTTACTCAAGCGCATTATAAAAGATTATGAAGGTGAAGTTTGGTGCATTTCAAAGCATTTATTGTCAGCCTCGATGAGGCTTATGGAAGTGGGCACAAAAGCCCAAGGCCAAGGCAAAAAAGAAGATGCGCAGGAAATGTTCAAGAAAGCCTACGAGCTTTACTCAATGTTTTGGGGAATTAATTTAAAGCTGATAAATGTGGGCGATGTTAAAAAAGTCGGAGAGGACCAACTGGACAGAAAAGACACTAAAAAAACCGTTCTCGGCAAGCTGGGCGACATTGTAAAATACGCAATCAACTGCTGCAAAGAATAAATTTAAGAAAATCGCTTGTTAACGCAGGCGATTTTTTGTTAGAATAAATTATTATGTTGGAATATTTAGTTTTACTTACGATTCCATTGACGATTTATGGGGTAGCAAGCTATTTGAAGGATACAATAACTGGCAGGGCAAAACCTAATAAAATTACATGGCTGTTGTGGGCTGTTGCGCCGATTATAGCGGTTCTTGCGCAGTTATCCCGCGGAGTAACTTGGGCGGTTTTGCCGGTTTTTATGTCCGGATTCGGTCCTCTTTGTATATTTATTGCATCATTATTCAGTAAAAAATCATATTGGAAGCTGACAGCGTTTGATTATATTTGCGGATTCTTCTCGGTTTTGGCGCTGGTGCTTTGGCAAATCACGAAAGAAGCGAATATTGCAATTGTTTTTGCCATAATTGCTGACAGTTTTGCTGCGATTCCAACTTTGAGAAAGGGCTGGAATAATCCGGAAACAGAAACAATAATGCCGTTTGTTACGGGCATAATAAACGCCTTAACAGGTTTCTTTGCAATAAAATATTGGCATTTTTCAGAATATGGCTTTACCTTGTATTTATTTTTAATGGACGCGGCTCTTATTTTTTCCGTTTATGGCAAGAGGATTACAAAAAGTTTTTTGTTGGACAAAAAAAGAGTATAATAGGTTTATATAATTAAATTTTTAATAAAAATGTTTGGTTTAAATAAAACAACGGCGAAGTTTTGCGATTTGAAGGGGAAGGTGGCAATTGTTACGGGAGCTGCCAAAGGAATGGGCAGGGCAGATGCAATAAAACTGGCAAATGCCGGCGCTAAAGTGGTTTTGACAGATGTTGATTTGGCGGGATGCCAATTGGTTGTTGAAGAAATTAAGAAATTGCGGGGAGATTCCATTGCTGTAAAATGCGATTCTTCTAAAAAGGCTGATGTGGATAATGTGGTGGCTGAAACTTTGAAAAAATTCGGGAAAATTGACATTTTGGTGAATAATGCGGGCATTTATCCATTTGAGCCGTTTTTAGAAATGAAAGAAGCGAATTTTGAAAAAGTGATTGATATAAATTTGAAAGGATATTTTTTAATGGCCCAGGCTTGCGCCAAAGAAATGGCAAAAAATAAATCAGGGTCGATTGTAAATATCGGCTCGGTTGCCATGGGACAAGTTGGAATGGGATTTGCAGGGTTGGTGCATTATTGCGCTTCTAAAGGAGGAATTACGGCTATGAGTGAGGCAATGGCCCTGGAATTGGCTCCAATGGGAATAAGAGTAAATGTGGTTGCTCCAGGGTCTATTGATACTCCGGGAACTAACACAATGAAAATGGATGAAAAAACAAGGCAGGCAATGCTGGCTCCGATTCCCATGAAAAGAAATGGCAACGCAGAAGAAATTGCAAGCGCGGTTTTATTTTTGGCATCGAGCGAATCTTCTTATATGACCGGTTCTGTGATGGTGGTGGATGGAGGCTGGTGCGCCGGATAAGCGGAAAGCCATTGACTTATCCACAGGCTTTTAGGTAAAATTACCTAATATTAATTAACTCTAAAAAAATATGGCAACAGAAGGTTATTGCGTAAAATGCAAAGCAAAAAGGGAAATGTCGGGAGCTAAAGAAGTCACAATGAACGGCAAGGGCGGGAAAAAACGCTCGGCTATGAAGGGCACTTGCGCAAAATGCGGGACAGGAATGTACAAGATTATGGGAATGAAAAAGTAAATAAGAATGAAAAAGAAATATTTTTTCTTTTTATCAGCGTTTCTCTTAGCGCTGAATTTTTTTGTCTGGCAGGAAATTTTTGCGCTGAATTCGCCCAAGGTTCTTAAAGTGGATTTTTTGGATGTGGGGCAGGGAGATTCGGCTTTTATTCAAACTCCCGAAGGGCATCAGATCATAATTGACGGCGGACCAAACTTGGCTCTTTTGGGAAAATTATCGCAAAGGATGCCGTTTTGGGATAAGACGATAGATGCTGTAATTTTGAGCCATCCAGAATCGGACCATATGACTGGGATTTTGGATGTGCTGCAAAATTACAAGGTGGATTATTTTGTCTGGAATGGAATTGAAAAAAGCGACGCGGAAAATAAAAAACTGGCTGAACTTTTAAATAAGGCAGAAAAGCCGCAAAAAAGTTTTTTGGCCGCTCTGACCGGAGAAAGTTCGGGCACAAAAGTTGTTGTGGCATACGAGGGCCAAAAGATAAAAGCCGGCAATTTGGAAATCGACATTTTATCTCCCCAAACGAGCTTGGCTGGCAAAGAAGTTAAAAGTTCAGCCAACGACACTTGCGTTGTAGATAGATTAATTTACGGGAAAAATTCTTTTCTTTTTACAGGCGATATAGATGCAAAAGATGAAAAAGAATTGGTAAATTCTAAAGAGAATATTTCGTCGACTGTGCTGAAAGTGGCGCATCACGGATCCAAATATTCGAGCTCGGAACTGTTTTTGCAGGCCGTAAAGCCGGAATTTGCGGTAATTGAGGTAGGGAAAGACAATTCGTACGGCCATCCGACCCCTGAAACTTTGCAAAGATTGGAAAAATTTGGTATAAAGGTGTTTAGAACCGACAAAGACGGGGATGT
>CAIMDW010000023.1 GCA_903839895.1 Candidatus Staskawiczbacteria bacterium | reverse complement strand
TGGCTTTTGGAAAAATATCAAAATATTTTAAAATGTCGCCGGCTTCAGAAACTGGCTCTGCTCCTTCTTTTATAAGTTTTAAAGTTCCTTTTGAAACTTCGCTGGTTATTGGCCCTGGTAAAGCAAAAATTTTCTTGCCGTATTTTGTGGCGTAACTGGCGGTAATCAAAGACCCCGAATTCAATGCTGCCTCCACCACAAAGACAGCTTTTGAAAGCCCAGCTACAATCCGGTCGCGCTGAACATAAGTAAAAGTTTGAGGCTGGGCGTCTCCTTCATATTCAGAAAGTATCAAGCCATTATTATCTAAAATTTCCTGATAAAGTTTTTTCTGATTTTCAGGGTGAATTCTGTCTATCCCGCAAGGCATCACGGCAATTGTTTTTCCCCCGCATTTTACAGCTGCTGAATGCGCAGCTTCATCACCTCCGTACATAAAGCCAGAAACAATTGTAATACCAGCAGCGGCAACTTCGGTTACAATTTGCTCAACTGCTTTTCTGCCATAAGAAGTCAAACGTCGCGAGCCCACTACCGCCAAGCAATTCTCAAATATTTCATCTGAATAATTTCCTTTGTAATACAATTTTTTAGGTCCCAAACTAGAAACAAGCTTGCTTAAAGCCTTTTTTAAAGCTGCGGGATATTTTTCGTCTTCACAGTCTACAAACATGTTCTCAACAAGATATCCACATGTTTTACTTGTTCAATAAGGGATACAATTGCTTATCGATTGTCCTTTCAAAACAAACAAACCCCGATGAGTGATTCCAATTTTGGATATTACTCGTGAGATATACGCTCGTGGGGGCACTAACAGTGCTGCCGACTGTACTTTCTTTATTAAATGTTGCGCATAATTCAAAACCTAAAAAAGTCTCATCTTTTACAGCGTACTCATAAGAAACGCCAGATTGCGGATCTATCGGAATAGTAAATCCTGAAATGGAATCATTTAAATCTGAAAGTGAATTAGGCAAAACTGCCTTTCTCTGGTAATAATTCACAACTTGTTGCTGGATGCCCTGTAAGTCAGAAATTTTTTGCTGGTCAAATTGCAATAATCTTGCAGTCATTGGCGAGCCAATCATAAAAAACGAGCCGATAATTACCGCCAAAACCAAAATGCTCGTGCACCATGCAAAATATTTTGCAGATTTTGTTGGAGTGTCTTTTCTGACATCATTCAAATAATATCCAAAAATTACGCCAGCCACTATTATTATAGATAAAGCTTTTAAAATAAATCGAGCAGTCACTTCGCCTCCCAAAAGAGTATTGATAAGAGTTACTAAGTCGCCGATGATTACTAAAGAAGTTATAAAAAGAGTCAAATAAATCAGCCATTTTCTGATTCTTGAGTCCCTGACTTCTGCCTCCCTTCTATATATCTTGTTTAAATACCATGAAACCAAAATAAAAACCGGAAAGACAATTATCAAAGCCGAAACCGAAAATCTAATGAGTCCGGTCGCAGAACTGCTCGAATATTGGTCTGTCAAAGCGTCCGGAAACCATTTGTTTATAAATTGCCAAATCAAAGTCGTAAAGCTGATGGCCGACCAATATAATGTGACGATTGCCAAAAGATGCAAAAACAAATCCCTCGGCACATTTCTTTTTAAAATAATATTTTCTTCCATGACCTTATTTTTTAATAATATAAATTAGCGCAACACGCCTGAGCTAAGCATTAAAAGGCATGCTCCAAAAAATATGACAGGGATTAGAATGGCCGTTATTACCGCAAAATTTATCCCTTTTGCCATATATTTTCTTCTCTTTTTTATTACGGTGTTTCCGGCTACAAGCATTATAATCGGAAAAATTATATCAAATGTTAAAAGTAAATTTATAAAAGAAGAATTAGACAACGAAGAGGTTGCAAAGGATAAGATTGTGCTAATTATAAAAAAGCCGACATATCCGATTATAAAATCGGCAACCTTGGTTGATGTTTTAATGTCATTTTCCATGATTTTTTATTTTTAATAATAAATTTTTTAAATTGTCCCTTATTAAATAAATGATAGCAAATAACGATATTATTTGGAATGCCGTCAACCCAAGCCACGCAACTGGCCCAACTCGGATAAATTCAATAAAAAATCGGAAAGTGAAATAATAAACCATTAATATTTTAAAAAGCTGCCCTTGCCTTATATCTTTGTTGTTTTTTATTTTCTCCAAATAAACGAACATTCCCAGCATAAATAATGACTCATAAATTTGCGTGGGATGCCTTAAAATACCGTCGCCAAAATTTACGCCCCATGGCAAATTGGTCGGCTTTCCGTAACAGCATCCTCGCAAAAAACATCCAATTCTCCCAATTGCCACACCAATAGCAATGGCCGGAGCAAACAGATTTCCCTTTTTCGCTTCAATTTTATAAATTTTCTTTGTTATTTTTACTCCAATAGTTCCGCCTATCAGTCCACCAATTATTGTTTTCCCATAAAGAACTGTTTCAATGTTCCAGAAATTATTTATAAAATACCGGTAATCAACAAGAAAATCCAGCAATTTTGCGCCAACGGCCGCCCCGATCAGCGCTCCAAAAATTATATATAGATTATTTTCTCCAAGGGATTTTGTCCTCCTAGCTTCCCAAAAATATACTGCAAAGCCCACTAAAAAGCCGAGCGTCAAGAAAAAAGTATAAGAAGAAACTGGCGCATTCCCAATACTAAATAAAACTGGCTTAATTCCCCAAATCATAATTTTTTAATGAAGGCGCAGCAGCTGTCATTACCCATGCATTCATAAAGTTTTGAAGCAGGGCACATTCCAAATGCCGAAACAGTTTTTAAGATTGCAAAAATTAGCACAAGTGCCCAGCCTATTTTGGCGTTTATAAAATACAAAAATAAAAGGCAAATAAGGCATAACACAGTGCCCATTGTATGGGCAAACCTCATAGCATTCTCATTTAAAATTTCATCTTCTGATTTTATAATTTTTCCAATTGTATATTTGTAGAATAGTATCAGCGGAGCTTTTTGTACTTTTAACAGAGCAGAAAATGCCAAAATTAAAAAAACTAACAGTAAAATCCATGTGATTTGAAATATAAAAGACAACCAGACTAAAATTGCGATAGTGTATCTGCAAAAGGCAAAACCTGCCTTGGATACTGAAACTGGCTTATATTTTGTCATATTTTTGGGAAAAACATCCCGGTTTTTAATTTATAATTGTTATATTCGGCAAATTCTTTTTCTAAAAGTTTTTCTTCCTGCTTGGCTCTGTAATGCATAAAAGGAAAGAAAATAAGGGCGTTTGCCAAAAATCCGAAGTAATTCAGATAAGCTAGGCTAGCGCCAAAGAAAATCCAGATTAGCGAAGCGTACAGTGGGTGCCTCACTATTTTATAGGCGCCTTTTATGACAAGGGTGTGGTTTTGGTAAATTTTTATTTGATTTGCCCAGTTTCCCCCCAAATTTATTCTGCCCCAGATGTTAAAAAATGTTCCGATTATTATTATGACAATTCCTGCTAATGCCAGCGCCAATCTTAAATAAAAATTATCAATTCGCACCACGCCAATTCCGAATCTTAGTAAAATGTAGAAAAAAACGAAAAATAAAAACATTGTTCCGGTAGTAACAATGCTTCTTTTTTTATTCTTGGTTTTTTCTTTTTTATCAAACTCCAAAAAATCTGCGATCACCGACAAAATAATCACCAAAAAACAAACGGCGATAATAGAATATAAAATAAAATTTATTGAGGAAATATTTAAGTTCATTATTTTCTATGGATCATATTATAAGCGGAAAACGGAATTTTCTTTAAATCGGGAGTTATGATGTGCACGCATTCTTTTTTCATTGATTTCATATCAAAATTATATGCGTCCACAAAAGAAACAATGCTTATCCTGAAAGTGTTTTCGCTGACATATTCCATTTTTTCTTTTGGTGACTTCAAAAAAAACTTTGCGGGAATAAGCGGTTTTAATTTTTTTAAAAAATCAAGATAATTGCAGCAGCTTTTCGATTTGCAAAAAACACTTTCGGTTATGTCTTTTAAAATGTCTTCGGGGTCAAACTTGAAAGTGTTTCTTATTACTGGCAGATATTCTTTGGTGTTTATACTCCTCATTATCGGCACAAATTCATCTTTTAAGCGATAAAGATAAGTTATGGCAACTCGGTCCACATCGCATGGCAACGGGATAAAATCGTTTTTTTTAACCATTCCATTCAGCTGTTTTTCTATGCAATTGATAATTCCGGTTATGGTAATTCTGTCCTGGCTTTGGTTTAATCCGCCCATCCTGCCAAAATATGCAATCGGCTGAAAATTTACGCCCCGAATATATTTTGTGTCCAAGCCGAATTTCACAATTTTCCCGATTTCCTGGTCGTTGACGCCTTTTTTTATTGTAGAAACAAGCGTGATTGGTATTTTGTATCTAACCAGATTTTCTATAGCTTTCTTTTTTATATCCCATAATTTTTTGCCCCTGAAATCCTGATATGTTTTATCGTCAAAGCTGTCGAACTGGAGATAAATTTCAAAGCGCCCTTTGAATTGCGACAATTCTTTTACGAAATTTTCGTCGCTGGCAATGCGGAGCCCGTTGGTATTCAGCAATACATATTTTATCTTTTTATTGCGGGCCAACTTTATAATTTCAATTATTTGCGGATGCAATGTCGGCTCGCCTCCGCTTATCTGTAAAATCTCCGCATTTCCGAATTCAGAATCCAAAAATAAATCCATCATTTCCCCTATTTTTTCAAAAGATAAAAAACCTTTTTTTCCGCTATTTGCATAACAAAATTTGCAATTCAAATCGCATTCATCAGTTACTTCAATAAGGCCGTTGCATGTATGCTGTTCGTGGTCGGGGCATAATCCGCAATCAAAAGGGCATCCGTTTTTTATTTCTGTCTGCGGTTTGGAAATACTTCCAGGCTTGTCATAATCTCCTCTTTTTAAATAATAATCTCCATCTTCTTCTAAAAGAATTTCCATTTCTCCGTGCTGTTTGCAACGTTTTTGCAAATAAATTGACCCGTTTTTCAGGATCACTTTTGCATCAATTCTCTTCAAACATTCCGGGCACAAACTGATTGTAGAATCAATAAATCTATAATCCCTCTGATTGCTTGGCATTTATATTTTTTTAATAGCCTTTAGAAACAAATATGCGATTGCCGCCCCCGCAATTGCTGTTGCAAATTGGGGCCAGCTTATCATTAACATCACAGTTTTTGAAATGCCGTGTAAAATGGAATTCGCCAAAATTATTCCAGCTGACCAGATGAAAATAAACTTTATTAAGGCTGCCAGTATCGCACCAGCCCAAAATCCCCTTGCTTTAAACTTAGCAAAAGTTAAAACCAACAAAGCGTTACCTGTCATTATAAATGGAATCATTGGAGCCAAAGCCAGAGGCAAAAGCCCTGTATATATAGAGATAAGGCTTGGAATCAAACAAAGTAAAAAAGCTGATTCTATTCCCAGTGTGGAAACAGAAATAAAAAGCAGAGCATTAACAATGGACCCTGTTATCAGCTGGTTTATAAAATATGGAGCTGCCACCGCCAGTGCAACGCAAGCGCTCAACTGAAAAGTTTTTATGGCAACTAATTTCCAATCCGTCGAAATTACCGCTTCGTTTTCTTGTTCCATAATTATTAGTTATAAATTTTGTTATTCGAATACGCTTTTATCATTTTGAGGCTCGGCGGGAAAACTTTTTCGGGGAGCTCGTTTAAATTATACCATTTCCACTCTGTTATTTCCTCCGGTTCCATTATCTTCGGTTCACCTTCAAAATCTTCGCACAAAAAACCAACGGTAACATAATGGTTGTCTGGAACAATTTCATCGGCAACGCTGATGACTTTCAAATTATCAGAATTAATTTTTACGCCAATTTCTTCAAAAACTTCCCGGCAAACTCCATCTAATAATGTTTCTTTAAAATCCAACTTTCCTCCCGGCATTGTCCAAGTGCCTTCGCCATGCAAATCGCTTGAGGCTTTTTCTGCGTCGTCATTTCTTTTGCCAAGCAAAACTTTGCCGTCGCATAAAATCATTATACCCACTCCAACTTTTGGCCTTTGCTTTTCTTCTGCCATATTTAAAAAATAAAATAATATTTAAAAGTTTGCCAGCTTGGCTCCGCCTTCGTATTTTTCGTCCTCTTCTTCTAAATTTTCTTCTGTTTCTGCTTCATCGCTTTCAGATTTTAGGAATCCGCCGGCTTGGAGTTCCCAGAGTTTTTTGTACAAACTGTTTTCTTTTGCCAGTAATTCAGAATGGCTTCCTTGTTCGATAATTTTTCCTCCGTCAACAACAATAATCCTGTCCATTTTTTGGATGGTGGACAGCCTATGGGCAATTACAATAACGGTTTTATTCTGCATCAAGTTATTCAAAGCGTCTTGGATGAGCATTTCAGAATTTGAATCCAAACTGGAAGTTGCTTCGTCCAAAACCAAAATTGGAGCGTTTTTTAAAATGGCTCTGGCAATGGCAACTCTCTGCCTTTCCCCGCCAGACAACTTAATTCCGCGCTCGCCCACGAAAGTGTCGAATTTATAGGGCAAATTGGCAATAAAATCGTCACAATGAGCCAATCTTGCTGCCTCCTCAATATCGCTCATTTTGGCATCACGCTTGCCGTAAGCTATATTTTGGGCCAGGGTGCGATGGAACAGAATCGGGTCCTGCGGAACCATAGAAATATTTTTTCTCAAGCTTTCCTGCGTCACCTGCGAAATATCTTGCCCATCAATTAAAATTTTTCCCGAAGTGGCAGAATACAACCTTAAAAGCAATCTCACAAATGTTGTTTTTCCAGCTCCCGAAGGTCCAATCAAGGCCACTTTTTCTCCTGGATTTATAGTCAAGCTTATGTCATTTAAAACTTGGCGCGTCTTGTTGAAGCTTAAGGTCAGATTCTTAAATTCTATTTTTCCCTCTTTTACGGCAAGTTCTGTAGCGCCCTTTAAGTCCTTTATTTCATGGGGCAAAAGTATAATTTCAACCATTTCTTTTGAGTCGGCATAAGCTTGGTATATATTCCGAATAACTCTTGAAAATCCCCAAGTGTTGTCTACAATCACAAAAACATAACTTTGGATCATTGCAAAAACTCCGATAGAAATAAGCCCTTTGGCCCAAAAAATTATGGCGAAGAAGAACAGCGCAAACTGGAAAATTATGTTGAAGACCGACTGTATGGCATCCATTATTGCCGATAAATTCCAACTAAAAAGCGTTTTTTTCGCCTGTTCATTGGTAATATTCTCATATCCTTCGGCCTCTATTTTTTTACTGGCAAAAAGCTGGATTGTGTTTTGGTTTGTAATTGTGTCAGACAAATATCCTGTTGTTTTTGAATCAATTTCAGCAACCGCAATGTCGTATTTCAATTTCCAAATTGCAAACCAAAGGCTCGAGAGCAGAAAAATAAGAACCCAAGCTAAAATAATCCAGGCAATTGTCGGATTGTAAAAAAACAAAATTATGAAAATAAAAATTAATCTTGTGAAAAGCGTTAAGACATCGTACAAAAGCCTGTCAGCCAACTGCTCGAAAGCCCTGGCAAACCGGTTAACTTTTTGGACCAAGGAACCTGCAAAATTGTTTACAAAAAAACTGTATGAATGGTCCATCAAATAGTCGTAAACCTGCTGTTTTAACCTCGCGATTGATTTAGCTTCGAAAGCCGCAACTGCAAATGAATTGAGCCTCCAAAAAACCCAAGCTATAAGCTGGATGATAAAAACCTGCGTTATTATCCCAATCAAGCTTCCGGAAATTTGCCCGCTGTTTTGCGGTCCGGAAATAATATCAAAAAATTTTTTGTAAAAAACCGGGATGTAAATTCCAAGGGCAGTTGCAATAACCACCGCTAAAATAGTGGCAAACAACAGCCACCTCTGCGGTTTTGCCCCACGCCAAAAAGCGGCCAAAACATGCTTGAGTTTTACTTTAGGATAAACGATACCCTTTTGTGATGGCATATGTGGACCCACCGGGAATTGAACCCGGACCTCGTCAATGCGAATGACGCGTAATGCCGTTTTACTATGGGCCCATTAAATTATTCTTGTCGGGACGCCGAGATTTGCACTCGGGCCACACCCTCCCGAAGGGTGCATACTACTGCTATACTACGCCCCGAATAATTGGGATTTTATTTTACCCAATATTTTTGCTTTATGACTTCGTCTTCTTTTTTTTGTTCTTCTGATTTTTCTTCTTTTGATTTTTCGGCCAGCTCTTTCAAGTATTTTTCAGGAAGCTTAGCAAATTTTTTGGCTTCGGTTTCTAAATATTTCTTATTGTTCTTTTTCGGATCTTCCAAAACTAGCCCAAAAAGCGCATCCAGAATCTGGCCAATTTTCGGGCCAGGCTTTTCTGCTAAAATTTGCATCAAATCACTGCCGTTTATTTTCAGCATTTTTACAGAAATTGGATCTTTGGAAACTTTTTCAACTAAGAATTTAAAGTGGCGCAATTTATATGGCTCGGCTTTTGGCACTCCAGACCCAATGCGGTCTGCAATTCTCACTTGCAAGAGATCAGCCATGTTTTCTGGCCCTACATTTTTTACCAACCTTCGCACAGAAGACTCGCCCACCTCATCCACATCATAGTAAAACATATGGTATCTTACAAGCTTCACAACTTTATCAACATCTTTTTTGGAAAATTTCAGATTATTCATGATTTGAAAAGTCATTTTGGCTGAAATCATTTCGTGATTGTAAAAAGTTGCGTCGTCCCCTTCGCCAGCTTTTGATCTTGGTTTGCCAATATCGTGCAGTAAGGCCGCCAGCCTGACATATATATTCTGTTTTTGTTTTGCCGAATATTCCAAAGATTTTATCAAGTGCTGGTAGCAGTCATATATATGATGCTTGTTTTGTTTTACTCCATAATTTTCCAAAAGCTCTGGAATAATATATTTTAGCAAATTAAGTTCGCGCATCAATTCAATTCCGCCGGCTGCGTTATCGGCCATGATCATTTTTACAAATTCGTCGCGAATTCTTTCTTTTGAAATTGCGTCCAGCCAGATGTTGTTTTTTAAAATTGCTTGTTTAGTTTTTTCTTCAATCTTAAAATCCAAAGTTGTCGCAAAACGGACAGCGCGCAACATTCGCAAAGCGTCTTCGTTAAATCTTTCTTCGGGATTGCCGACTGTCCTGATTATTTTGTTTTCCAAATCTTTTTTGCCATCATATAAATCAATTACTTTTTTATTTTCGCCCGCCTTGCCGCGAGGCAGGTCCATGGCCATGGCATTTATCGTAAAATCACGGCGGGATAAATCGTCTTCCAATTTTTCTGCATATTTTACTTGGTCAGGATGCCTTTTGTCGGAATATTTGGCTTCGGATCTGTAGGTTGTAATTTCTATTTCGGCTAACTCTGGTTTCTTGTTTCCTGTCAAAACAGTCACTGTCAAAAATTCATTTGTGTAAAAGTTTTTTGGGAAAATTTTCTGGATTTCATCGGGCTTTGCATTTGTGGTGATATCCCAATCTTTAGGATTTTGATCCAGCATAAAATCACGCACGCATCCGCCCACAATATAAGCTTCAAAATCCGCTTTTTGCAGGCTTTGAATGACTGATTTTACTTCTTTTGGAATAACCATTTTTTTGTGCCCCCGGCAGGACTCGGACCTGCAGACTTTTGGTTCGAAGCCAAATATGATATCCAATTTCACCACGGGGGCGTATAATTTATAAATTCTACCACAAAAACTGTAAAAATCAACGGGACTTTTATTCTTTCAAATTATGTGTTATAGTAACCTAAAATTAATTTGATAAATAAAATGAAAAAGGCTTTCTCGGTTATTTTTTTGATTTGTTTATTAACAATAATTTTATTTCCCTTTTTTGTTAAAGCTGCCGAACCGCTGGTGCCTTGCACTAATAATTGCGGCATAAGCGATTTTTTTACGATGCTGGACAGGATTTATAGTTTTATTGTAATTGACATTGCAGGGCCATTGGCAGTAATATCACTGATTATCGGCGGAATATGTATGCTGGTTTCGGCGGGAAATCCTGGATTGATGGGCTTAGGCAAAAAAATTATTTATGCAGCTATTATCGGCTTGGTCCTGGCATTGGGATCTTACGCGATAATCAATTTTATTTTGGCGGCGTTAAAAGGAAGCTAATTATATTGCCCTTGTAGCTCAACTGGTAGAGCAGTTGCCTCTTAAGCAATTGGTTCCGGGTTCGAGTCCCGGCGGGGGCACAGTTTTGGTTTCTATATAGACATATATCACAACAAAGCAAAAGCAAATTAACAATTTGAAGCGGACAACAAAGGAGGCAATCAGATGTCTGAATCGCTGAAGGTAACAAGCTGTCGGGTTTTTCTGAATCAAATCGATAATGATCGACTTAAAGCATCCGCCTCGATCATCTTGAATAATGAGTTCGCAATCTTAGACCTTAAGATTATTCGTGGCAATATGGGCCTTTTTGTGGCCATGCCCAACCGTCGCCGTCGTGACGGAACTTTCCACGACGTGGCTCACCCCATAGTCCAATCTTTGCGTGAGCACATTGAAAGCGTCGTGCTTGTCGAATACCATCAGCAGCTTGCGGCCCAAGAAGCTGGCAGTTTATGCTATTAAAGTCCTAAAATTTAGGGCTCTTTTTTTGCAAATTTCAGCTCTCTTTACAAACTGGCATAAAAAGAGTATACTATAGTAAATTAACCGAGGTGCCGGAAGCACTTCTATTATATTGGTATGGCACTAACAACCAAGGAAAAAACAAAAGTTATAAAGGACGTTTCGGATTCCGAAAAGAATACCGGTTCTGCCGATGTGCAGATTGCTTTGATATCAAAACAGATAGACAAGCTGGTTTTGCATTTGAAGAGCCACCCTCAAGACACCCATTCAAAAAGAGGATTGATAACAATGGTGATAAAAAGGAAAAAATTGCTGGCTTATTTGAAAAAAATATCCGAGAAAAGATATTCAGAAGTCATCAAAAAAATCGGACTCAAAAAATAATGCAGCAGCCAAAGCCAAAAGAACAGCGCGTGGAAGTGCTGATTGATGTGCAGAATTTGTACCACTCGGCAAAAAATCTCTACCACGCAAAAGTCAATTATGGGGAAGTTTTAAAAAACGCAGTGTCTGGAAGGAAATTTATCAGAGCTTTTGGCTATGTTGTGCGCACAAAAACCGGAGAAGAAGCTCCGTTTTTTGATGCATTGGCAAAATTGGGAATTGAAACGCGAGTTAGAGATTTACAAGAATGGTACGGCGGAGCTAAAAAAGCTGACTGGGATGTGGGAATAGTAATTGACGCCATTAGGACGGCTCCAGGAGTTGACGTGGTTGTTTTGTGCTCTGGAGACGGCGACTTTATTCCGCTTGTCGAATATTTGAAAAACCAGGGAAAAAGAGTGGAAGTGATGGCATTCGGCAGAACAACTTCTTCTATTATAAAGGAAGTTGCCGACGAATTTATAGATTTAGACGACGGAGTATCAAAATTCTTATTGAAAAATTTAAAAGCAAATTAAAAATTAACCAAGCGCGGGGCTGGGCTACTAATTCATATTATTGGTACTGATTACTTACAGGTAATGCGTGCTAATAACATGCATTTGTATCTTGGTTCCTCGCCTAAAAAATATGGCAGTGAAAGATATATTTGAGATAAAGGTGGGCGAAAAGCCCGTTATAATTAAGACTACCAATTGGACCGAGCAAGCCTCTGGTTCATGTTTGGTTTCTTGCGGAGAAACAATAGTTATGGTGACAGCTGTCTTGTCCCCTTTTTCAAGGCCTGACATTGATTATTTTCCTTTGACGGTGGAATACGAGGAAAGGTTTTATGCTGCGGGAAAAATATTCGGCTCTCGATTTATGAAAAGGGAATCGAGGCCAACCGAAGAAGCCATTTTGACAGCCCGAATGATTGACCGCGCAATCAGGCCTTTGTTCCCAAAAGATTTTAAAAAAGAAGTCCAGGTAATTGTGACTTGCCTTTCGTGGGACGGCGAAAATGATCCTGATATTTTGGGAATGATTGGCGCTAGCTTTGCCTTGGCTGTTTCAAATATTCCTTGGAACGGACCGATGGGAGCGATAAGAGTTACAAGAAACAAAGATGGCTGGGCATTCAATGCAAACTATGCGCAAAGGAAAGAAAGCGATATGGATTTGACTTTGTCGGCCATAGAAAAAGATGGAGATATCTTGGTGAACATGATTGAAATGGGAGCTAAAGAAGTTCAGGAAAAAGATGTTATGGAAGCCTATGAATCTGCCAAAAAAGAACTGAAAAAAATAATTGACGGGCAAATTGAAGCCGTTAAAAAAATTGGAAAAGAAAAAGATGTTTTCGAGCCTGCCGTGGAATTGGAAATTGCGGGAGAAATAAAAGAATGGCTGGGAGACAAATTGGAAAAGGCAATTTCAAATGCTCCAAAAGGAGAAAAAAATCTGGGAGCAGCCGAAATTTTAAAGCAGGAACTTGTGAAATATTTGGCTGAAAAGCATCCTGGCGAAGGAAAAGAAAAGCAGGTTTTGGCATTTTTCGAAAGCGAGATTGAAAAAATAATCATTAAGAATATTGTTGAAAAAGATTACAGGCCAGACGGCAGGAACTCAAAAGAAATAAGGCCTTTGTCTTGCGAAGTTGCAGTTTTGCCTAGAGCCCATGGATCGGGAGTGTTTTTCCGAGGCTTAACCCGAGTGCTTTCTATTTTGACTTTGGGCGGGCCTGGTGATTCGCAAATACTTGAAGGAATGGAAGTTGTGGGAAAGAAAAGATTCATGCACCATTACAACTTTCC
>CAIMDW010000022.1 GCA_903839895.1 Candidatus Staskawiczbacteria bacterium | reverse complement strand
GTAGCTCAATGGTAGAGCAGTAGCCTTTTAAGCTATTGGTTCCGCGTTCGAGTCGCGGCAGGGGCACAAATTAAATACTATTTTAAACTGCCTTGTAAAAAGGTTAGTTTTGTGGTATAAACTGGACAGAACATTAAAAAGGAAGGATACAGAAAATGGTCAAGGTTTTATGCATTAGTGGAAGCCCGCGGGGCGAAAAGAGCGATAGTGAAAAAATGCTTCAGCTATTAATTAACCACATCCGCAAATTCGGCGGAGAAGTTGAGCTCATTCGCCTGGCAGATAAAAATATCATGCAATGCGAAGGATGCTATTCAACGACGCGAGACGGAGCAAAATGCACTTATCCTTGCATACACCAAGGCAAGGATGACATTGGCGAAATTCTAGAAAAAATCATTTCAGCCGATTCACTTGCAATTGCAACTCCAATTTATTGGGGAACCTCTTCGGCGCTGGTCCATCGCCTGATTGAAAAAATGACTTCACTGGAAAATAACAGAGAAGAAATTGAAAAAAAATCAGGCCGAGATCCGATGCTTGGAAAACCGTTTGCACTTTTGTGTTCGCAGGAAGCTGAAGGCGCTTCCATGGGATTATCCCATCTTACTTGGGCACTATCGGGAATGGGTTTCATGCTTTTGCCCTGGGGGATGATTTTTAAGCCAGCTTTGCTTAACCGAAAATTAGTCCGAGCCGGGCTTAGAATTATAAGAGAAAGAAAATTCGAATGGATAAACAATACCATACGGCTTGCTGCGCGCGCCTTGGTAAGCGTTCCGCGCCAACTGGAAGGATTTTCTTTCGACGACCACAAGGTCAAAGAGCCAAGATGTTAAATTCATATCAATCGCACTGCGGTTGATTTTTTTTGCAAACGCTTGACTTTTAATCATGAGGTGGTAAAGTATACTATTAACAAAAAACTATGAAAAAAATCCTATTATTATCATTATTGTTGGTTTTGGCGGTTTTTACGCCAATTTTAGCAAACGCCCAGTATTACACAGGCCTCTGCCTGCCGAATTCTTACCAGGCTTGCTCGGGAAACTATTTGTATTGGTACGATTCCTGCGGAAACCAGCAAGGGATTTCGCAGTACTGCCAGAACGGATGTTATAACAATTCCTGCCAAAACAGCAATAACTACAATAATTACGGAAACTGCACTTATCATGCATATAAGCTTTGCGTAGGCAATAATGTTTACTGGTTCGATTCTTGCAATACACAGCAAGACCTGGTTACCTCATGCATAAGCGGTTTGACCTGCCAATATGGCCAGTGTACGAACGTCTATGTAAATCCTGTCCCAGAGCCAATACATAAAACATATTACAGAGTTGCCTGCTCAGCAGGGAATTTGCACTGGTTTGATACCTTGGGTACCAGCACCGGAATTTATAAATATTGCCAAAACGGATGCCAAGGCGGAAAATGCATCCAGCAACAAAGTTCATCTTCTGCTTCATCGGTTTCTTCCTCTTCATCGTCTTCAAGCCAAAATAATTCTTCAGGACTTTCAGTTTCATTTTTTGCAAAACCAGATGCCAATTCTACCCAATGGCAAAAAGCCTCCCAAATTAATTCCAACGGCCAAATTTATTTTCTGATTTCAGTTTCAAACAATTCTGCAAACCAAATCAGCAACATAACAGTTTCAACAAACATACCTGCAGAAATTTCTTCTTTGGGAAACGTGCAAGCTGACAAAGTAGCTGTTTCAGGAGATATAGTAACTGGCATAAATATTGGATCTTTGGCGCCAAACACAACAAAGCTCGTAACATTTGAAGGCAGAGCTGGAACCATTTCGCAGAATTCAACAAAACAGGCGATAGCCACAACATCTGTTGATGGGAAAACCCAGACAGATTCTGTTTCGCTAACAATCAGCACCAGCCAAAGCCAAGCATCTGTTTCCGGAAATACTAGTTCGGGATTTTTGGCTTTTTTGAAGCGCTGGTACCTGTGGATTTTGGCGGGCGTAGTCCTAATTATCTTGTTTATAATCATTTTCAGGAGACTCTCAACCAACGTATAAAAGCTTGACAAGCTAACGATAGTATGATACTATAAAGAATAGGCGAGAAGCCTATTTTTTATTATAAGAAAGCTCTTTGAGTTTTAAATATCTTGAAAATTTTGAGAAAGGAAAAGGGAAATGCAAAAAAAGGCAGGAATTTCGCCTTGGTTTATGGTGTGCCTAGTGATTGTCATAATCGCGGGCATCGCCATACCAACTATTTGCCATCGCAGGCAAGTGGAGAAAATGGAACAGCAGCAGATTGAGACTGCTAAACAGCAGCTCAAAAAGCACTCCATGAAAATCGAGCCTGCGGAGTATGAAACGACGTACCGGATAATGCATCTGGCATCAACCCCGACGTCGACGCCAACTCCCACGCCAAAACCCGTTTCGGAACTTGAAAAAAAGTTCAACCGATATGGGCTGACCCTAGAAGGCGGAGCTAAGATAGTTCCGCCGGCCGCCAAGTAACAAGATTGGAATTTTAGCGCCATAGGCGCTTACTAATTTTCTCAAGGAGAGAAAAAATGAAGAAGTTCTCACTGATCGCGTTGCTGATGTTCACCACCATTTCGGCCATGGGCGCGGGATTGCCGCAGCCCAACGAAAACACCCAGGCCTTGGACGCACGGCGTCCGGCGCGGGCCTTGGTTTCGCTGAATCCCACCGTGTTTTTCAGCGGAAGCTACGGATTTACGCGCACCAAGCTGGACGGCACCACCGAGCACGTGTGGTATTGGTTCGAAGCCAAATACTACAAGGTGTTCAGCCAGGACATGATCAAGCCCTATAAAATCATGTTGGACAATGTCGTTATCTACAACGACGTCAACAACCCGCTCGATGTCATCCCGTACAACAACATCGGCGTGGCGAGCTGCCTGGATGCATACATGTATGGGTATGATGCCGCAGGCCAGAACACCACCATGGGCGAGTTCCATTCGGCAAGTTGGGCAAAAGATCAGCCCTTCGTCTTTACGACGCGGCCTGGCACCCAGCCCGTGGTTATCCCAATCATTTTGGGCGACCGCAAGCCCGGAAGCGTTGGGCTGATTGTCCAAGAGTGGGGCCCTTACGCATATCCTTACAGCATTGATAAAGGCGGAGTTTATCTCTGGGTTGATCCCACGGTAACCTACCATTATCAGGTGGTGGACATGCAAACCAAAGCCCCGATCGGTTCGCCCGGCACATTCTGTTGGGGCGAGCTTCCCCAGCAAGGGCCGGCTGGCAGCGCTTTGGCGCAAACTTTCGAGGCAGGAGTTCAAATGGTCAAGTTCGACCAATACAACTTTTACTCCTCGAGCCAGGCGTTCTTCAACACGCAAGTATTGGAGAACAATTCGCCAGTGCCGGCAGCCGTTTATGGTATCGACCAAAATGAGCTTCAAGGCCAGCTTCTTAGCCTGGGCATCGGACATTTCGCAGGACGCCTGCAAGTGGAATATGTTTCCGCCGATGGTTCGCGCAAGTTGGTCATTGACAAGGTCTTCAACGACCCCAGCCAATGGTCAACCATCGACCTTCCCGAAGGCGGCCTGGGCATCGTCATTTCCATTATCAAAGAAAACATGCCTATTTTGGTCCAGCAAGGCCAACCCACGCCCGATGTCAGTTATTTCTATCTGAACATCGGCCGCGGAGGCGCAGTCGGCATGGGATAACAATATCCCGGCCATTTCCAAAATTTTTCGAAAGGAGGGATTGCCTATGCAATTCTAAAAACCCAAGGCCCAGTTGACACATGTTCTAATTAAGAAGAGCCTGTCTATTGTCAACTGGGCTCTTTTTTTGTAATGTAGCTGTAAGGTTTGCACATTGAAATCTTAATAAAGGAGAAACTCATGAATTTACTAGTGATCGACTCTGGAGGAAGAGGACACGCCTTGGCGTGGAAAATTTTCCAATCTCCCAGGTGTGAAAATTTGTTTGTTTTGCCGGGCAACGGCGGAACAGCAAAATTTGCAAAAAATGTCCCAATTAAAAATACGGACATTGTGGGAATTGTGAACTTTGCCAAAGCCCACAAAATTGACCTGGCGGTCTGCAGCCAAGACGGCCCGCTGGCGCTGGGAGTTGTGGATGCGCTCCAAAAAATCGGCGTGAAATGCTGGGGCCCAACCAGAGCCGCCGCGGAAATTGAGTGGTCGAAAAAATTCGGCAAAGAAGTAATGCGATTGGCAGGCGTCCCCACCGCAATCCACAAAGGGTTCACCAATCCGTCTCTGGCGATTGATTGCGCCCGCAATGAAATCGAGCATGGAAAAAAGGGAGTTTACATCAAAGGCAATGGATTAGCTGAAGGCAAGGCGACTCGCGGATGCCGGACAATCGAGCAAGCCGAAAAAGCCATACATGAATTCATGGTGGAAAAAATTTATGGAGATGCCGGCGCCGAAATTATAATTGAGCCATGGCTTGAAGGCGTGGAAGTTTCTATTCACACGTTTTGCGATGCTAACGGCAATTATAAATCGTGCCCCGCAATAAGGGATCACAAGCCGGTCTTCGATGGCGACAGAGGTTTGCCCACGGGAGGCATGGGAACATATTCGCCGGTGCCTGAATTCACCCCCGAAATGATGCGCCAAGTCGATGAAAAATTTATCGGGCCGGTTCTGCGCGAACTTAAGCGCCGCGGCATAACTTTCATCGGCTGCATTTACTTCGGCTTGATGATCAGCAAGTCCGGGGACATAGCTGTTTTGGAAATCAATGCCCGGCCGGGCGATTCGGAAACGCAATCGCTTATGCCAAAGTTGAAAACCGACTTGATTGACATCATGGAAGCCTGCATCGACGGCACGCTCGACCAACTCGAAATTGAGTGGGACGACGACTATGTTGTGTGCGTAAACTTGGCTTCAGGCGGATATCCCGGCCACTACGAACGAGGTGTCCCGATATACGGCATTGAGCCTGCTGAAAGGTTTCCAGGAGTGAAGGTTTTCCATGCAGGCACAATTCTGGAAGACGGCATTCTGAAAACCAACGGAGGAAGGGTTTTAAATGTCACTGCAAAACGTCCAACTCTCCGCGAAGCAATTGATGTTGCATATAAAGCAATCATTGATGAAATTCACTTCAAAAGAATGCATTACCGCACCGACATCGGCCAGAAATCCTTAAAGTCAGCAAACTCATGAAAAACCTAGCCGTATTTGTTTCGGGAACCGGCACGCTTCTTGAGGCTATGATTAAAGATTATCTGCCCATTAAGCTGGTGCTAGCAGACAGGGAATGCCGAGGCATGAGAGTTGCGATGGACGCTGGAATTCCCATTGAACTCGCGGAACGAACGGATTTTAGTTCAGGTTTTGATCGTAAAACATACACACAATGGGTCGATAAAATCTTGAGCATCCGCAAAATTGATTTTGTCGCTATGGCAGGATTCATGACAATATTGCATCCTGTCATCTTCGACAAATATCAAGGAAAAATCCTTAACACCCATCCTGCGCTTTTGCCTTCTTTCAAGGGCGACCACGCAGTCCGTGATGCTTTGGCTTATGGCGTGAAAGTCACCGGCTGCACTATCCATATTGCAACTGAAGAGCTTGATGCTGGAAAAATCCTAAGCCAAGAAGCAGTGCCAGTAATGTCCGACGACACTGTCGAAACGCTCCACGAGCGAATCAAACGGGTTGAACGCTGGCTATATCCCCGCACAATACGGGAATTTGAAAAAACAATATAACAGGCCTTTGCAAGTTAGCATGGGCTCTTTTTTTGTTTCAAATTTCCGTTTTTTAAATATTTTTGCTATACTTACTAGAATCTAAACATGATAGGAATATTTGACTCAGGTGTGGGCGGACTGACTGTCGCCAAAGAAATTTTTAAAGAGCTTCCAGATAGCCAGATAATTTATTTTGGCGACACAGCCAGGCTTCCTTATGGCACAAAAGGGGCAGACTTTGTGAAAAAATATTCCAAAAAAATAACCGAGTGGCTTTTGAAAAAGCATTGCAAAGTGATTGTGATTGCCTGCAACACTTCTTCTGCTTGGGCGTCGGATTATTTGAAAAAAGAGTTTCCCAATGTACCAATTTTTGAAATGATTTCGCCCGCGATAAAAGCGACTGCTTTGGCCACCAAAAATAATAGAATTGGAATAATTGGCACGCCAGGCACCATAAGAAGCAAAGCTTACGAGAAAAAAATACAGAACTCGGCCAAAGTTTTCAGCCAGGCATGCCCGCTGTTCGTTCCGCTGGTGGAAGAAGGATTGCTGAACGACAAAATTACCACGGAAGCTGTAAAAAGATATTTGTCGCCGCTGAAAGAGAAGGGAATTGACACTTTAATCTTAGGCTGCACGCATTATCCACTGCTAAAAAAAGAAATTGAAAAATATTTGGGAAAGAAAATAAATATTATAAACCCCGCTGAAAGCCTGGCTAAAGAAGTCAAAAAATACCTGGAAATGAACAAAATAAAAATAAAGAAGGGAAGCGCGCACCAATTTTTCTTTTCTGATGAACCGTACAATTTAGAAAAGATCAGCAAAGCGTGCCTGAATAAAAAAGTAATTCCAATTATAAAAGATCCGTTCAATGGATAATTTTACAGGAAAAAAAGTTTTAATAATGGGTTTGGGGCTAAATGGCGGAGGAGTCGGCGCCGCCAAATTTTTTTGCAGCCAAAAAGCTGAAGTTTTGGTTACCGATTTGAAAACTGAAGACCAGCTGAAAGAATCTATAAAACAGCTTAAAGGCCTGAAAATAAAATTTGCCCTGGGGAAGCATGAAGAAAAAGATTTCCTTTGGGCAGATTTGATAATCAAAAATCCCGATGTGCCTTCCAGCTCGCCATATCTGGAAATTGCCAGAAAAAATAAAAAAGAAATAGAAACCGATGCCAGCTTATTTTTTAAGCTGTCTGGCGCATTTATTATCGGAGTCACCGGAACAAAAGGCAAAAGCACCACTGCCAGCCTGATTTATCATATTTTAAAACAGCAATTTAAAAACGTTTTTTTGGCGGGAAATATCGGCATTTCACCCTTGGAACTTCTGGGCGAAATAAAAAAAGGCGATTATGCTGTGCTGGAGCTTTCCAGTTTTGAACTGGATGATTTGCGCCAAAGCCCGCAAATTGCGGTAATTACAAACATAATGCCAGACCACTTGAACAGATATGAAGGAATGGCAGAATATGTGGAATCAAAAAAAGCTATCTTCAAATACCAAACTAAAAATGATTTTATAGTGCTTAACAAAGACGATTCTATTGTGCGACAAATGGCCGGCGAAGCGAAGTCAAAATCCGTATATTTTTCTGACGAAGAACTGCCAAACTCAATAAATTTAGACGGCTTCAAACTATCTGGCGCGCACAATTTGCAAAATCTTCTGGCCGCTGTAAAAGTTGCTGAAATTTTAAAAATTCCAGCCGAAATTATTGAAAAATCTTTGAAGGATTTCAAAGGAGTCCCAAACAGGCAGGAATTTGTGAGGGAAGCGCAAGGCGTAAAATTTTTCAACGACACCACGGCCACAATGCCCGAAGCCGCAATTGCCGCCATAAATACTTTTTTAGATAAATTCCCAGATTCAAGACTTATTTTAATCTGCGGAGGAATGGACAAAGGCTTAAAATATACCGAGCTGGCAAACCTCATAAAAGAAAGAGTGGATGAAGTAATCATGCTTCCTGGAACCGCCTCCGACAAAATTCGGCACTATTTGGGGAATTATACCCGAATCCAAGAAGCTCCTTCTATGCCAATGGCCGTTAAAAAAGCTAAGAAAATGGCAAAAAAAGGCGACGTGGTAATACTTTCGCCGGGAGCCACCAGCTTTAACTTGTTTAAAAACGAATTCGACAGAGGAAGGCAATTTGTGGCCGCCGTAAAAAATTTAAAGTAAATGAAAAAGCATTTCAATTATCCTTTATTTTTCCTGATTGTCTGTCTGGTTGGCTTTGCCTTTTTATTTCTGGCATGCCTGACCGCTCCGTCGTCAATGCAAAAATACGGCAATACAAACCATTTTTTGTTCCACCAATTATTTTTTGGGCTGGTGCCTGCGCTCATATTTGCATTTTTAGCCTATAAAATACCATTAAGCTTCATAAAAAAATGGGCGCTTCCGCTGTTTCTGGTGAATTTAGGGTTTTTATTTTTGGTTTTCTTGCCAAAAATAGGTTTTGGAGCTTGGGGCGCCAGCCGCTGGCTGAATTTGGGGTTCGCTTCTGTCCAGCCTTCTGAATTTCTGAAAATAACTGCCATCTTATACTTGTCTGCCTGGATTGCCTCAAAATTATCAGAAGCAAACGTGTCAGACTGGAAATCAATTACAAAAAAAGGTTATCATAATATAATATATATTCTTGTCCCTTTTATATTTTTTTTGGGAACTATTGCAATGGCGTTATTTTTTCAGAAAGATGTCAGCACTCTTGGAATAATTTCTTTGACTTTGCTGGCTTTGTATTTTTCCTCCAAAACGCCTTTGTGGCACACAATTTTAATCGTGGTTACAGGGGCCGTCATTTTGCTGATTCTGATAAAGTTTGAGCCGTACAGGCTAGACCGCTGGCTGGTTTTTATGCATCCGAATGACGATCCTTTGGGCAAAGGCTTCCAATTGCGCCAATCTTTAATTTCGCTGGGATCTGGAGGATTTTTCGGGAAAGGCCTCGGCATGTCAGCCCAGAAATTCGGTTATCTCCCGCAGGCAATGTCAGATTCAATTTTTGCCATAATTGGCGAAGAATTGGGAATTGCAGGATGCGTGGCCTTAATTTCCGCATTTATTTTCTTGTTCTGGATGGGAATGAAAATTTCAAAAAATTCCACAGACAAATTTGCCAAGCTTACCGCAATTGGAGTTGTAATTTGGATAACTTTGCAGGCATTCATAAATATGGCTTCGGTGGCAGGAATTTTTCCGCTAGCGGGAATTCCGCTGCCATTCTTTTCTTATGGAGGCTCGCATTTGGCTACCGAACTTATAGGCATAGGCCTTTTACTAAATATTTCTAAAAACACATAACATGAAAATATTATTTACAGGCGGCGGAACGGGCGGGCATGTTTTCCCGATTGTCGCCATAGCCCGCGAAACGCGAAGACTGTATCCAAAAAAAGATTTGGAATTTTATTATTTGGGTCCTAAAGAAGACTTTGCCTCAATTTTGCTGGCGCAGGAAGATTTTAAAATAAAAACAATTGTGTCTGGAAAAATCAGGAGATACTTCGACCTGAAAAATTTTACAGATATCATATTCAAAATCCCATTCGGGTTTTTGCAAAGTTTTTTTATCATGGCTGGAATGAAGCCGGACTTGGTTTTCTCAAAAGGAGGTTCGGGATCCATTGCAGTGACTTCTGCAGCAAGAGTTTTGCGCATTCCTGTTTTTGTGCATGAGTCCGATGTTGTGCCAGGACTCTCAAACCAGACAACCTCCAAGTGGGCAAAAAAGATTTTCACTTCGTTTGAAAAGACAGAGTATTTTAATCCGGAAAAAACAACCTTGATCGGCAACCCGATAAGAAGCGAAATTTTAAATGGCGACAAAGAAAAAGCAGTGGAAATTTTCGGGCTGACATTGGAAAAACCCATATTTTTAGTAATGGGAGGTTCGCAGGGAGCCGAAACAGTAAATGATTTTGTCTTAGACATTATAAATGGCTTGCTTAAAAATTACGAAGTAATACATGTGACGGGGCGCAGCAATTTTACAGAAGTCAAAAATGAAGCCCAGGTAGTCATGGAGAAAGATTTAGACAAGTACTACCATCCTGTCGCATTTTTAGACGAAGAGCAAACAAAACATGCATACAAAGCAGCCGACATGATAATTTCAAGATCAGGATCCGGTTCCATTTTTGAAATTGCGGCCGTAGGCAAACCGAGCATTTTAGTTCCGTTGCCTTCGGCAGCCGGAAATCATCAGTCAAAAAACGCTTACGCATATTCAGAAAATGGCGCTTGCATGGTAATTGAACAGGAAAATTTAACCATAAATTTTTTCATGGAAAATATACAGCTGTTATTCCTTAATCCTGAAAAATTAGAACAAATGCGCCAGTCTGCATTGGCGTTTGCCAAGCCATTGGCAGCGCGATCCGCAGCCCGAGAAATTTTAGAATTTTTAATGTTAGAATAATATGCCAAAAAAATCAGAACTAAAAAATATAAGAGTGAGAATTGCGCCTTCTCCGACAGGAGCGGCCCACATCGGGACAGCCCGCACTGCGCTTTTCAATTATTTGTTTGCCAAACAAAATAAGGGCAAATTTATTTTGCGCATAGAAGACACAGACAAAGAAAGGTCAGAACAGCGCTGGACCGATGAAATCATTGAAGAATTGAAATGGCTTGGCATCGCTTGGGATGAAGGCCCGGATGTTAATGGAAATTTCGGCCCGTACAAGCAGTCCCAAAGATTGGAAATTTACCAGCAATATTTGAATAAGCTTTTTGCAGAAGGCAAAGCTTATTATTGCTTTTGCACGGAAGACGAGCTGGAAGCGAAGCGCCAGGAACAGATGAGCAGGGGATTGGCTCCAAAATATGACGGCAAGTGCGCACACCTTTCAAAAGAAGTTATTGAAAAAAATCTTGCAGAAAAAAAACCTTCTATAATAAGATTCCGCGTAGAAAATAAAAAGGTGAAATTCCACGACTTGATCCGCCAAGATGTGGAATTTGATGCCGGATTGCTAGGGGATATTGTCATTGCCAAAAACTTAGATACTCCATTGTTCCATTTTGCAGTTGTGGTGGACGACTTTGAAATGCAAATTAGCCATATAATCCGCGGCGAAGAGCATTTGTCGAATACGCCCCGCCAGATATTATTGCAGGAAGCCCTAGAATTCAACCAGCCGATTTACGCTCATTTGCCGCTGATGCTGAACATGGACCGCAGCAAAATGTCCAAGCGCCAAGGCGATGTTGCCATTTCCGACTACCACAGAAATGGCTATTTGCCCGAAGCTTTGATTAACTTTATGGTTTTACTTGGATGGAATCCCGGAACCGAAAAAGAAATATTTTCTTTGTCTCAGCTCGCCAAAGAATTTGAAATTGAAAAAGTCCAGAAGGCAGGAGCCGTATTTAACATACAAAGATTGGATTTCCTGAACGGATTTTATATCCGCGAAAAGCCGATAGAAAAGCTGACCGAACTTTGCGCGCCATATTTGAAAGAAGCCGGGCTTTTGATGGCCGGCCAAGTTTCAGAAAATAAGCTGCAAAAAATTATTGAAGTTTCAAGGACCCGAATGAAAAAATTATCCGACATAGTAGAATTGTCTGATTTCTTTTTCCCGGACAAATTAAATTTCGACAAAGATTTATTATCCTGGCAGAAAGCGGGGGACGAAGCCACAAAAGAATCCCTGCAATTTTCTGAAAGCATTTTATCTGAAATAAAAGAATGGGAAATAAAAAACCTTGAAGAAAAATTATTCCAGGCATCAGAAAAATTCAACGAAAAAATGAGATACCCGATAAATAACAAAGGGTATATGCTGTGGCCCTTGCGCGCCGCATTGTCTGGCAAGCAATCTTCGCCAAGCCCTTTCGAAATTGCCGATATTTTAGGCAAAGAAAAAACCTTGAAAAGAATTTCTGACGCAATAAAAATGCTCTGCTAAACCATTTTATTGTGCGACAAATATAATTTACAATAAAATAACTATTATGCTAAACAAAAGAATTATATTTTCGGGAGTGGGGATAATCGCCACATTGGGCGCCGCTTTTTTGAGCCAGCAGGCGTTTATGAAAGTAAATGGAACGACGTTTGCGTCGGCTGCCGCAAACCAGGCAAAAGCGGCCGTTTCAAAAGGCGTGAATTTAGTCATGTCAAAAGTGACCAATAACGTGCAGAGTGGGGGAGAAGCCATAAAAAAACAAACTACTGAAGCAACAAAAAATGTTTCCGATTCTCTCGGAAATAAAATTGAAAATTATTTTTCCAATTTGGGAAATAGTATTATAGGAAAAACTCCAACGCCAGCCACTTGTTCAGCCCAGCCGGTTAATTAGCCGGCTTTTACTTGTCCCGAGCTTTTGTCAAAGGATTTGACACTGCCCCCTTCGGGTGGGTATTATAGAGGTATAGGCAATGTCGCAAAATGTAGGTAAACCGACGTTATACAAGGGGCCCAGTTTAAGACAGCTAAAAACCAATGGAAAACTCATCAAAACCAATCAAAGAACATTTGCAGGATTTTCTGGATTTTTGCGAAGTTGAGAAAGGTTTGAGAAAAAATACCCAGGAGAATTATAAAAAATATTTGCAAAAATTTTTGCATTGGTTAGACCAGGCCAATTTAAGCTCTATTCTCCCCCATCAGCTGACTTCAGATCACGTTTGGACCTACCGATTATACCTTTCCCGCACCCCAAGCTCTGCTACCGGCAAATTACTCTCAAAAGGCACCCAAAACTACTATTTAATCGCTTTAAGGGCTCTCCTAGGCTACTTTGTGGCAAAAGACATACAAAGCTTGCCTCCCGATAAAATAGCCCTTGCAAAGGCAGATAGAGGCCTAAAAAGCATAAAATTCCTTAGTTTAGAACAGATAGGCAAGCTATTAGCTTCGGTAGAGCCAAAAGATGATATAAGTATCAGGGACCGCGCCATTTTAGAGTCTTTTTTTTCAACCGGTCTGCGCATTGCTGAACTGGTATCTCTTAATTTAGACCAGTTTGAAAGCATAAAAAATAAGAAAGATTTGGAGCTTGGAATTATCGGCAAAGGCGGAAAGCCCCGCACAGTTTATTTTTCTGAACGGGCTTTGGAATATATCAGGAAATATCTTGGAATAAGAAACGGGATAAAAAACATGAATTCAAAAGCCCTGTTCGTAAACTTCCGCGGCGATAAAAAAGATAATGCAGACATCAGGCTCACTCCGCGTTCAATTGAACGAATCGTAAAAAAATACGCCATGCTTTCTGGCGTCCCCATCTTCACCACGCCCCACACTTTGCGCCACAGTTACGCAACCGATTTGATGAATCAAGGAGTCGACCTGCGCAGCATCCAAGAATTCCTAGGCCACAGTAACATCGCCACCACCCAAATCTACACCCACGTAACCAACAAGCGCCTCCGCGACATCCATCACCAATTTCATTCAGACCCCGACAAAAAATAAAAATCAATTTGTCGCACAATAAGAAGGAGACATTGACATTGCTTTGTCGCACAATTAAAATTAGGTATGCCAGTTAAAAACGAATTTAATATTGTAAGTTTGGTAAACAGCGACGGCTGTTTTGATTTGCAATTTCGCAAAGACACTCGTCATGAGCGCACCAACTCACCCACTTACTATAGATGGAAAGCGCAATTCGTGGTGACCGGTCCCAAAGCTGATTTTAAAGTTTTAGAAAAAATAAGAAGAGAAATGGGTTGCGGAGAAGTTACGGTTTCAAAAGACCAGGCAAGATTTTCTGTGCAAAAAATCAGCGACATTGCAGAGGTGGTAGTCCCCTTCTTCCGCAAAAATCCTCTGGCTGACAAAAAGAAAAAAGATTTTGAGCTTTGGGCAAAAGGAGTCGGCATTATCCAAAAAAACCAAGGCAAGTTTTTGGCCTCGTGGCTAAAAAGCGATTTATGCACTCTTATAGAAATCCACAAATCCGCAGCCAAATATAAAAATAAGCCGCGTGAATCCAAATGGCTTGAAATGGCCAAAACATTATCTAAAGCAAAAAGCTCTGACTGATTCAGAGCTTTTTAACTGTATTTACTTTACGAAACGGCGGGAGCGGGCGGAAAAATCTGCCAGAACTGCGTCCAGGTCCTGCTCGGTGAAATCTGGCCAATATTTTGGATAAAAATATAATTCAGAATAAGCCGACTGCCACAAAGAAAAATTGGAAAGGCGCATATTTCCGCCGGCGCGAATTATAAAATCCGGATCGGGCAAATCGGACATAGAAAGATATTTTGAGAATAATTTTTCGTCAATTTTTTCTGCGGGAATTTTTTCTTTTGCAATTTTTTTTACGGCCTGCAAAATGTCCCATTTTCCTCCGTAGCTTACGCACAAATTCAAAAACAAGCTTTTGTTGTCCTTTGTGGCTTCCTCCATTTTTTCAATGGCGCGTTGGACGGCTTTTGGCAATTTGTCTTTTTGGCCCACCACCCTTATTTTCACGCCCATTTTATGCCAGTCGTCGGTTTTCAAATATTTTTCCAGATTTTTCACCAGAAGGTCTTCAAACAAATCCATCAAAAAACTAATCGCCGACGAGCCCCTGTCCCAATTTTCTGTGGTAAATCCATAGACAGTAAGTACCTTCACTCCCCTATTTTTGCACCATTCCGAAAAATCCAAAAGATTCTGATAGCCTTTTTTATAGCCTTCCAAAGCCGGCAGATTATTCTGCTTTGCCCATCTGGCGTTGCCGTCCGGAAATATGACTAAATGATTCGGGATATCCATAAGTTATTTTTTAGGAAAAAATGAGCCGAAATAAATATAATAGAAAACTTTCCTGACCAATTCAAAAGCGCACAAAACCAAAAAATTTCCAAAGACAAAATACAGCAGGCCTTTCCCGTTCATCCAGACTTTTCCAAAAATATTTATGTTTAATAAAATGAGGCACGCAGGCAAAGCAATTATAAAAAATACTTTTAGAAGCCTGTACCAAACTTTAGCATTTAGCGTGGCAATTGTTTTTTCTTCCATTTATTTTTGGTTAATGATTTGTATTGGCGTTTTTATTTGGTATTTTGCCGTTATATATCCTGCCCCAAAAGCCAACAAAATCAAAAGCGCGACTATTATGACTAGCATTATATCATAGAATCTATCTTTGACAAATTCCTTTATTTCTGCTAACATATGAATATATACAAATTAAATATCTAAATAATGTCAAAAACTAAACAAGGAGGTTCTTCTAGCCTGGGAAGAGATTCAACTGCACAGAGGCTGGGAGTTAAGATTAATGCTGGTCAGCCGGTCAAGATTGGAAACATAATTGTCAGGCAGCGCGGAACCCAATATCTCCTGGGCAAAAATGTCAAAAAGGGATCTGACGACACAATTTACGCGATGAAAAACGGATTTGTGAAGTTTGCCACCAAGTCTAAAAAGCTTTTCAATGGAACTCAGCGAATGGCTAAAGTAGTTTCGGTGGAAATCGCAAAAACAAAGTAATTACAAAAAACCGCTTTAAAGGCGGTTTTTTGTTGCTACTTTTTTGCAGCCGCCTTTACAAATTCTTTAAACAACGGATGGGGCTTTAAGGGCCTGGACTTAAATTCGGGGTGAAACTGCGTTCCGACGAAAAACGGATGGTCTTTCAATTCTATTATTTCCACCAAATCCCTTTCCGGGTTTACTCCCGAAATTACCAATCCTTTTTCTGCCAAAACGTCCCTGTATTTATTATTAAATTCAAAGCGGTGCCTGTGCCTTTCTGAAATATTTTCCCCACCATAAGCTGTAAAGGCTTTTGTGCCTTCAGCCAGCTTGCAAGGATATGCGCCAAGCCTCATAGACCCGCCATATCTTTGCTCCTTCATTAAAATTTTCTGCTCTGGCATCAAGTCGAAAATCGGATTTTTTGTCTTTGGGCTGATTTCTGTAGTATCGGCGTCTTTTATGCCTGCCACATTCCTGGCAAATTCAATGCATGCCAACTGCATGCCATAGCACAATCCAAAATACGGAATCTTGTTTTTTCTGCAATATTCAATGGCCAAAATTTTTCCTTCAATTCCCCTATTCCCGAACCCGCCCGGCACGATTACGCCATCCAATTTTTTCAGCTCTTCCAATTTTGAAGCGTCTTTTTCGTAAATATCGGAATCTAGCCATTCTATTATCGGCTTTACCTTCCAAGCATAAGCGGCGTGCTTTACAGATTCTATTACGGAAATATACGAGTCGGTCAAAATATAATCTCCGCTGCCGAAATATTTCCCGATTATCCCGATTTTAACTTCGCCCTTGGGATTTTTTATATTATTGACAAGCACCTGCCATTCTTCCAAATCTTTGGATTTTCCCTTCAGTGAAAGCTTTTTTAAAATCCTGTCAGAGATATTTTCCTTTTCAAAATTTACTGCCACTTCATAAATGCTCTCCACATTCGGGGCTGAAATTACGTCGCCTTCTTCAAGCCCACACATAAACTGCAATTTTTCTTTTCTTTTTTGGTCCAAAGGATAGCTTGCTCTGCCCAAAATTATGTCCGGCTGGATTCCCACAGAATTCAAATTCCTGACTGCGTGCTGGGTCGGCTTCGTTTTCATTTCTGTTCCTCCCGCTCCCAAGGTTGGCATAAAGCTCACCAAAACAGTCAAAACATCTTTTGGGTGCTTTAATTTCAGCATTTTTATGGCTTCCAAAAATAAAAGGTTTTCGTACTCTCCCACTGTTCCTCCAATTTCTGTAATTACAATTTGGGCCTTTTCTTTTTTAGCTGCGGCGTCAATGCGGTCTATTACTTCCATTGGAATTCTTGGAACAACTTCCACTTGTTTTCCATGATATTCCATTCTGCGCTCTTTATTTATTACAGAGAGATAAACGCTTCCTGTAGTCATATAATTTGCGCCAGATAAGCTGATATCAAGAAACCTCTCATAGTTTCCCATATCCTGGTCGCACTCCATGCCATCATCCAAAACAAAAACCTCGCCGTGTTCGGTGGGGTTCATTGTTCCTGCGTCCACATTCACGTATGGATCGATTTTGATGGCTGTGACGCTAAATCCGCGAGACTGAAGAATTTTAGCGATGGAAGCGGCGGCAACTCCTTTGCCTACGCCCGACATTACTCCTCCTGTTACGAAGATATATTTTGTAGCCATTTTTTATTTAGTTGTGTTATTCCTCTTCTTTTGCCAGTTCGCCCTCCGAAGCTGAAATTATAAGTTTTATTTCTGCCTCTAAATTATGGTCCAAATCTATATTGACTGGAAATTCTCCGAGTTCTTTGATAGGATTTTCCAGTTCAATTTGCGATTTTTTGACTTCGTATCCCATTTTTTTCAAGGCTTCGGCAATTTTCTGCACGTTTATGGATTCAAATAATTGGCCTTCATCTCCCACTTTCACGGCAATCGTCACTTCCACTCCGTCCAATTTCGAAGCAAGCTCCTGCGCCGACTTCAAATCTTCTGTGGCTTCCTTTTCAATGACCTCCTTCTGGCCTGACAGCCATTTTAAAGCTTGTTTTGTGGCAGCCTTTGCCATCTTTTGCGGTACCAAAAAATTTCTGGCGTAGCCTTGTTTTACTTCTTTGACTTCATATTTTTTTCCAAGACCTTCAACGTCTTGCAAGAGAATCACTTTCATGCTTTTTTTATTTATTTTCTAATATTTATATTCTACTTCAATCCGCCCGCAATTTCAAGTGCCTTGTCCAATTGCGGGTCTTTTTTGGCTGCTGCATCCTGTTCTGTAATATCGGCCTTAACGTCTGGAGTAAGCCCCACGTTTGAAATTGAACTTCCTTTCGGAGTCAACCAATTGGCAATTGTAATTTTCAAAAATGAGCCATCTCGCAAAGTTACCACTTCCTGCACGCATCCTTTTCCGAAGGATTTTGTGCCGATTAATTGGACTTTCCTATTGTCTCTCAAAGCTCCTGCCAGAATTTCCGAGGCCGAAGCCGAGCCTTGGTTCATTAGAACAACAACTGGATAGCTCGCCAGCTGGCCGGTCCCCTCTGTTTTATAAATTTGCTGTTCTTTCCCTTTCCCAAAATCCTCAATGGTAAATGTCTGGCCTTTTGGCAAAAACCATCCTGCCACATCCTGGCCAACCTCTAAATATCCGCCTGGATTATTCCTCAAATCCAATACTATTTTCTTTGCCGGGCTCTGCAAAATTTGCAGGGCTATTGTCTTGAAATCTGCCGATAAATCTTGGTCAAACTGGTAAATTTGTATATAGGCTATGTCGCCATTTTTTAACGACCACTCAATAGACGGAACTTTTATGGTATCACGGATTATTTTGAAATCTTTCGGAGAATTCCAGCCTTCGCGGAAAATAGAAAGAGTCACTTCTGTCCCCCTTTTTCCCCTAATCAAAGTTACTGCTTCGTCAGCCGTCATATTGGTGGAATCCTTGCCGTTTATCTTCACGACTGCGTCTCCTGCCTTTAATCCTGCAGCTTCTCCTGGAGTGCCCTTCAAAGGCGCAATTACGGTCAGTAAATTGCCTTTAATGCCGATTTCAACTCCGATGCCTTCAAAAGATCCTGCCAAATCCTGCTGGAATCTCTGCGCCTGCTGAGGATTAAAAAAATTAGTATAAGGATCTCCTAAAGCATTTGTCATGCCCGCAATTGCGCCATAAACCACTTTTTGATTTGTTATGTCAGACGGATTTATATAACCTTGTTCTAATTTATTGTACGCATCCCAAAAAAGTGAAAAATCTACTGTTCCTGGCTGCGGAACATGATAGGCAATTTTGTTTACGCCTACCCAAGCTCCCAAAACAAAAAATACGGCAAACGCCAGCACTAAAACGACCGGATAAACTATTTTCTTAAAAGTTGGATTAAAATTCATATTAGGCTAATAATACCAAAAAGGCTTTTGCGAAGCAATAGGTTTTTAGAGCGAACCTAGGTCAAGCGTAAAATCTACCCGGATTTTTTCCACAAAATCTTGCACATGGCTTACCAATATCATAGCTCCCTGGAAGTCGTCAATTGCCTTTGCAATTACCGGAATGTGCCGGAAGTTTATATGGTTTGTCGGCTCGTCTAGAATAAGCAAGCCGGGCTTTGCCAGCGCTATTGCGGCAAACGCCACCAGCCCTTTCTGGCCTTCAGACAAAGAGCCGATTTTTGCCTTCAATATTTCTGAATCGAGCAAAAAACCGGCCGCATGAGCTCGTATTGCCTGCTCCATTCCCCCGCTATCGATTGCTTTTGAAAGCGTCTGGTAAACAGTGGCATTAAAATCCAAATTTGAAAAATCCTGCCGGTAATATCCAATTTTTACTCCTGCTTTGACATGTTCGCCTTTGGCTTGGCCCGATGCCAGCTTTTCCAGAAACGTTGTTTTTCCAATTCCATTTGGGCCAGCCAGCAACAGCCTTTCCTTTTTATTCAAAGATATGTTCACTTTTTTATTTACGAATTTATGGTTTATGGCAACAGCAACCGAATCCAATTTCAGAATCACTCCCCCAATATCTTCCTGGACCGGTATGGAAAAATTCCTTATTGTTTTGTCCTCCCGCCTTAAATCGACAATTTCTCCTTCAAGTTCCTCAATCTTCCTTTTCATTTTTGCTGAAACATCCCTCAAATGCCCTCCTTTCTGCGCAAAAAAATTAGCCTGCTCTTTCCTATGCGAAATATCTTTTTCCAATCGGGCATTTTTCATGCGCTCCCTTTCCAGCCTCATTTTTATCTCATTTACAACTGTAAAATAATCGCCGGAATATTGCTCAATTTTTTTTGAAAATATATCCAAATATAGAACTCCTTGAGTGAAAGCATTCAAGAAATCTGCGTCATGGGAAATTACAATGCAAGTTTTAGGATAGCCGATTATGAAATTTGTCAGATGGCTTATTCCTGCCTTATCCAAATTATTTGTCGGCTCGTCCAGCAAAAGCAAATCAGGATCTTGTATCAAAGCTCCCGCCAAAAGGATTCTTGCCTGCTGTCCTCCCGACAAGCTTCCAACTTTCCTGTCATGGGGCATTTCAAGATTTACAACTTCCAAAACTTCATCAATCCTTTTGTCTATATTGTAAATTTTTTCCGAAAAGCACTTTTGGAAAAATTCGTTTATAGTCAATTCCAAATCTTCTCTTGGAACAACCTGCTTGGCCGAAGCTATGGTCATATTTTCATTCGTATTCACCGAGCCCGCTTCCGGCTTTGATTCCCCGGTTATCAGCTGAAAAATAGTGCTTTTGCCCGCCCCATTCTGCCCCATCAAAGTAATTTTTGAGCCCTTGCGCACCGAAAAACTGGCTTCGTCTAAAATTGGCTTATTAGACGCCCATTCAAATGAAACATTGCTGAATTTTACGATAATTTCATCTCCTGCCATAATATAATTAAAAATGCCCGTATTCCGGGTATCTTCATGTGGACATTAGCCGACGATTTCAGAACCTTAGATTGGGTTCAAATACTACCGGCTCCTGAATTTATATTAACCCGAGCAAGGGCGTTATTGCAAGTTTAATTTTTATAAAGAAATACAACAAAATTACGGCACTTTCATTATTTTAGTACGATAAACGGTTCGATTAATCTCTCCTACTGAGAGATTCCGAGGTTCCCAACTATTGGTTCCATCAACATATTTTCCTTTATCTAAGAGACTATTATAG
>CAIMDW010000021.1 GCA_903839895.1 Candidatus Staskawiczbacteria bacterium | reverse complement strand
TCCTGTGCCTTATTTGTAAAATTATTTCCATTCATATTATTTATACGTTTTAATTTATTATTTTAGCTCAAAATACATTTTAAATCAATAGCACTCTCAAGTCAAGAGTGATAACTAATACGTAAAATATGCAAAAAAAGAGCGGCTCGAGACGACGAACCGCATAAGATAAATACATGAAACGTTTTTGTTTTCACTGATACCGGAACCAATCCTTTGCAGCTGACTGCAATTCAGACTCGAAGATAGCCGAATGATTGACAGCGCCCTTGGAATCCGTTATGACTCCGTACAGATAGAACGGATGATCTTTCGGAAGATTGGCATATCCTGTTAACAGGCCGTTTTTTGCCGAAATTTCATTGCTTAACTGCGTCAAGCTGAAAAATTCGGTTTTAGACCAATAAAACTGGACTTTGCAACTTTGCCCCTCGGGATCGTTGTATGCCCATTTGATTGTGTACCTTACAGTATTATTGTATGTTGCCGCGTGGCAGGACTTAATGGTAAGCGAAGGAATTTTATTGTTTCCAACGTAAACCTGGTTCCAGCCGAAATTCCCTTGCAAGGGAGCGGCCGCGGAAGCTGCTTTCTCCAAATCTGGCTTCATCGGAATTTTTTCGTATGGCGTGCAAATGAATTTCCAGACTTCTCCGGTCTGAATATACTCTTTTGCAACCATAGGAGAACCGTCCAATTCGGCTTTATGGGTAAAAGTCGTGCCTCCATTACTGGACACATACCACTGGAAATAATAGCCTACGCTGTCATCTGTATCCGGATCAACCGAATATCTCGTGATGTAAGCGATAAGATTATTATTTGCAGTCGGAGTAGTCGGCCGGATCTCAACCAAGGGCTGAGTAGGCGGGCTGTCCAGGATTGTGATGCTTGTTATGCCATCTTGGCTCCAAGCGCCAAACCTATCCTGGGCTTTTACTCTCCATTCCCACCTCTGGCTCTTCTTGGCCACGTATGGCTGGATATAAGTATCAGAAATATTGCCCGAAGACTTTTTCAAGACTCCGTTGCAATACAACCTGGCGTTGTAGCCGATGATCGGCTGCATTGCCGGCTTGCCTTGGTCGTTGCCCAACGATGGAACGATTGTGTTGTATGTCATCGCATCCTGCGGAGTGATTATGATTGAAGGGGCTGGTGGCGGCGAATCGATGAAAATGCCGTCTGTAGAGTTTGACCAATTGCCGATATTGCCCGCTTTATCGATAGGGCGCACCCGGCAAAAAACGGTTGACCCAAATGGGCACGTCATCGTCTTTTTCAGCACATTTCCCACTTTTCCAATGAACAAGTCTGATGCGTTCGGCGATGTTCCAATTTGCACTTCATAATTGGCTATCCCGCTGCCCGAATTTGGGTCTGTTGATGCAGGCCAGGTAAATGAAATACTTTCGACAAATGAGACATCAGCCCCATCCGATACGACTGTCGTTGACGGCGCTGACGCATCTTGGGTTGAATAGACAAGATTGCTCCAACTACTCATACCCCCTTGCCCGTCTACGGTCCTAACCCTGTACCAATATTTTTGCCCGTCTTTCAAACTGGCAAAAGCGTGGTTCATCATCAAAGAACTGACAGTAGCTGTCGTTGGCGATGAAAAGTTCTGATTATCATCGCACTCAACTATATAGCTGATGGCGTCATGGATTGATGTCCACAAGACAATATTCTGCGTACTGCTTGTCCAAGTCGGCTCGCTAGCCATGATTGGCGCCATTACACCCGAATACCAAACATCGTTTTTGTAAAACGGCGTAGGAGGACCGCCTCCCATAATCCAAACTTTATTATCGTATACGGTTGAATTACAACAATATCTTGAAGACCAGGGTGCCGAATCGGTGACTTTCGTCCAGGTTTTGCCGTCTGTTGAACTCCAGACATCATTCCTTGGCCCGCTGTCATCACTACCGCCAAAGACCCACATTTTACTATCGAATACTGCCGAAGCGAAAACGGATCTTTTTGACCAAATTTCCAAAGGCGCAACTTGTGTCCAAACTTTTCCGTCCGTTGAATTCCAGACATCGTTCTGACGACCTTTATCCATACTTCCCCCACCAAAAACCCACATTTTGTCGTCATAGACTAGTGCGGCGTGGCCTTGGCGAGGAGACCAGGGTGCCGAATCAGTAACTTTCGTCCAGACTTTGCCGTCTGTTGAATTCCAGACATCGCTGAGATCTCCCCCTCCGAAAATCCACATTTTGCCGTTATAGACTAACGCGGCGTGGTTTTGGCGAGGAGACCAGTCTGCCGAATCAGTGACCTTCGTCCAGGTTTTACCGTCTACTGAACTCCAGACATCATTCCTTGGCCCATTGTCATCATAGCCGCCGAAAATCCACATTTTGCCGTTATAGACTAACGCGGCGTGGTTTTGGCGAGGAGACCAGTCTGCCGAATCGGTGACCCTAGTCCAGGTCTTGCCGTCTGTAGAATTCCAGACGTCGTTTATCGGTCCTCCGGTGTCATTTATCGGTCTTCCGGTGTCATAGTAACCGCCGAAGACCCACATTTTGCCGTCGAATGTCACTGACACAGAACCAAATCTTTTAGACCACGATGCTGTTGAAGTGGTCTGATTCCAGTCAACTCCAACTTCTGCCGAGCACGTTGCCGACAGAATAAATAGAACAACCATCCATACTGTCCGTTTCATCTCCGATGCTCCTTTCGTTTACAAAGGGTTAAAAACGTTTATTTTATCTTTCTTATTTTTCAATGAACACCAAACCTGTATATAATTCACTCTACCATTTAGTATAAATTTGTCCAATTAAAATCTTAGTAAAAAAAGAGCGGTTCATATTTTGAACCGCTTTATATACTTCTACCAATCGCTTTCGCAATCGCTTCCAATTCCCCCATTAAACGACTAAAATCGGAAAACGTAAGCGCTTGCGGACCGTCGCATAAAGCCTTCTTGGGATCGGGATGGATTTCAATTTCCAGCCCATCAGCTCCGACAGCAACAGCCGCTCTGGCTAAATCCGCCACGTAGCGGAAATTTCCAGCCGCGTGGCTGGGATCTACAATGATTGGAAGATGGCTAAGCCTTCTTGCCACAGGAACTGCTGAAAGGTCTAGTGTGGATCTGGTGATTGTTTCAAATGTTCTGATTCCTCTTTCACAAAGAATCACATTTGAACCTCCATTTCCGTGTAACACCCATTCCGCCGAGCATAGCCATTCTTCAATTGTGTTGCCGGCGCCTCGTTTTAAAAGAACTGGTTTTCCGCATGTGCCAACAGCTTCTAAAAGCGGAAAATTTTGGCTGTTTCTTGCGCCAATCTGGACCAGGTCGGCATATTGCGTCACCAAAGGAATATTACTAATATCCATAACCTCGGTGACGACTTTAAGCCTAAACCTGTCAGCAGCTTCGCGCAGATAAACTAGCCCTTGTTCTCCTAATCCTCTAAAAGCAATGGGAGACGTCCGCGGTTTGAAGGCACCTCCGCGCAATACTTTTCCGCCCAACAACGCCACCATTTCAGCGCACTTAAACAATTGATCTTTGCTTTCAACTGCGCAAGGACCGGCCATTATGATCACTTCATTGCCGCCGATTTTGACTCCATTTCCAAGGTCAATTATAGTGCCCTGCGGTCTGAATTCCCGAGAAGCGCGTTTATACGGCTTCTGAATTCTTACAACCCGCGCAACGCCATCCATAACCTCAAAAGCAGCCGTATCGAGATTGGCAGTATCAGCGCCGAAAACGCCGATAATGGTTTTCTCTTCGCCGTGGTTGATTTGAACATCAAATCCGTGTTCTTTGACCTCTGCAACCACTGCCTGGATTAGTTCCTCGACTGCGTAGGCTTCCATTTCAATAATCATGCCAATATCCTCCGTGTATTAGTTTTCAACGAACGTTGAAAATCAAAAGCTCCTCAGAAAGAGGAGCTTGTTTGAATTTCTAAATTTTGTTTTATTTTAGATGCTCAAATAAACCTCTCTTTCCTGGGGGCTAAAATAAAAGAAAAACCAGTTGTTAAGATTTATTTGATTCATTATATTTATTATCTTATCACTCTCAAAACTTTATGTCAATATTATGAGCTTCGCTGGCCTAAAGTTACGGAAACGTCCTGCTCTTTCCCGCCTATCAAAATGTGCAGAGTAATTTTATCACCAACATTGAATTTTTGAATTATCGTCGACATTGAGTTGTCTTTAGTGATTTTTTCGCCGTTTATTTGCAAAATAACATCGTTAGCTTTTATGCCGGCTTTTTCTGCGCCAGACCCTGCGTTTACAGCTGGCTCGCCTTTGTCGCCCTTCAAAACCAGTGCCCCATAATTTACAGAAAGCTTGTATTGTTGTTTTACCGAGTCGTCCACCAAAATGTATCTTACCCCTAAAAATGGATAAATAATTTTATTTGTTTTAGCAACCTGGCTGATGTCTTTTTTAGCGGCATTAATAGGGATGGCAAATCCAATGCTTTGCGCTCCTTGAGCCATGGCAGTATTAATCCCAATGACTTCGCCTTTCAAATTTAACAGAGGGCCACCCGAATTTCCGGCGTTAATAGCGGCATCAGTCTGTATGATTCCTTCCAAAGTTTCAGAGGAAATTCCAACCTGGTCTGAAGCTGAAATAGTCCTTTGCAATCCAGAAACTATTCCCACCGAAATTGTATTTGAAAATTGCCCTAAAGCATTTCCGATTGCAATGGCGGTTTGGCCCAGCTGTATTCCAGATGAGTTTCCCAAATTGACCGGCTTAAAAGTTTTGTCTGACTGAATTTTTACAACTGCCAAATCCTGCATAGGGTCCAAAGCTAAAACTTTTGCGGCATACTTTTGTCCGTCACTGGTAAAAACTGTGTATTGGGCGGCTGAATCTGAAACAACATGCTTATTCGTCAAAATCATGCCGTCTGCGGAAACAATAAACCCAGATCCTGCGCCAATTTCCTGCAACTGCGTGCCTTTTTGCACATACTGGGGAACCTGGAAATTGAAATCAGGAAACAAATCTCCGAAAGGATTCACAAATTGCTGGTCGTAAACCGGCTCACTTTTTGAAATTACAATACTCACCACCGAAGGCGAAACATTCTTTGCGGCATTTATTATTGATTGTTCGTATGAAAAATCAGAGGAATATTGGACTGGAGGCGTTTGGCTTCGAGTGGCAACTTCTGGCATTTTAAGGTACTTTAAAAAGGCCTTCGTCTGATTTGGGAAATAATGTAGAGCCCCAAAGCTTAGTCCGGCCCCCAAAATACAGGCTAAAATTATAAGAGCCAGTGCCACCCAAAAACTTTTATTGTTTGGCAAAGTATACATACTGCTCATGATATTTTAAATTAATAAACTAGTTATTAAATATTATACGAGAATCCAGTCTTTTATGAATGCGGCGGCAATTTCGGGATGCTCGGTGGGCAAAAGATGGCCCGAATTTTTAGCCACCTTTAAAACGCCTTTTTTTATCTGCCCTGCAAATATTTCTATTGCGTCTAAAGTGGCAAACCTGTCTTGCTTGCCGGCAATCACCAAAGTTTTGGCTTTTATTTGCTTTCCCAGCGGAGTTAAATCCAAATTGTAAAATTCCTCAAATAAATCCACATGGGCTTTAGGATAGACATATTGCAATTCGACTACTCCTCTTCTTGTTATATTCCTCTGCTGTTCGGGATTCATTGAAACAACTTTGCAGGCAACATATTCAAAAATTTTGCTGGACAAAAAAGCTCGGCTGGCATAGGCTGGCAAAAATTTTGCAATCTTGTATTTTGGCATCAAAATATACTTGAACGGGCTGTCGGGCCTCAATACGGGCGCTATCAAAACCAGACGTTCGATTTTTTTGGGGTAAACAATCGAAAAAACCAAAGCAACCCTTGCTCCAAAAGAATGGCCTATCAAGGTGGCTTTTTTTACAGAAATGCCTTTCAAAAAAAGCTCCAGCCATTCCACATAAGCTTTTATATTATAATCATCTTTGAAAGGTTCCGATCCTCCGCAAGACGGAAAATTCGGCATAACAATCCTGTATCTGTTTCCCAATTTACGGGCGAGATCTAATAAAGTTTCATAATTGCCCGGATATCCGTGCAATAAAACAATGGTTTTCTTCAGCTTTTTTCCCTTTTCCAAATAAAAAACCTTTTTCCCGCTGATTAAGATTTCTTTTTTTTCAAATTCCATTTTACTTTTTTTCGTCGTAATGGCCGAATTTATAATTGAAAATATTGGATTTTATCGGCCCTATAAAAAACAAATAAAAATCTGCCAGGAAATATTTCGCATAAACGTTAAGCCTGCCATCCCTCACATATCTCCTTGTAGAGACAAAAACCGGCTCTTCTCTTATAATGCCGAACCTTGCGGCTTTGCTCACTGCAGCCACATACGGCTGGTCTTCCACAAAAAGCAAAGTTTCGTCGAACCCTCCGATTTTTTGGTGAATTTTTTTATCCACCAAGAATGCCGAAGCCCCATGCGGAAACCATCTCTGCGTAAAAAGGCTCCAGTTGTTCCAAAAAAAATGGGCAAACTTATCGATGTTTTTCCCGTTTATCGGGATAAGCGGAAAAACGGCGAGGCTTAAATTTCTCTGCTTCATTTTGACCAAAGCATTTTTTAAAAATTCGCGATGCACAAGTACCAAATCTGAATCCAAAAATAGAAATGTTTCTCCAGACGCCGCTTCTGCTCCCCTGTTTCTGCCGTAAGAAAGCAAGCCGCCTTTTACGATTTTAGCTCCGAAGTTTTTTGCAATTTCAATTGTTTTATCTTTTGATCCGGCATCAGCCACAATAATTTCATAATCTGAAAAATCCTGATTTTTAATGGACCCTAAAAGCAAAGGCAAATATTTTTCTTCGTTTAAGGTTGGGATTATTATAGAAAGCATATTATTTTGTCTTATTGGTTCTTAAGAAAATTACATACAGGATTACAGCAAACGCAACTGAAACAACGTTGCCCCAAAAAGAATTCAGAAAATTCGGAATAAAATAACTGATGCTTATTATGTTAAAATAGTTCACTACATAAAAGCTCTTAGAAATCAAAGCAATCAAAAAAAGTATTACCATATGAATCGCCGCCGAGAAAAGCATCAATATGCAAGCCGCGTTCCAATATTTGTTTTTAGAAATTTGTATGTTCATATTTTTCCCAATATACGGGCAATTGCTGAATTTTTAAGATCAGATTTTTTAACTGTTGTAACCGCGTTTTCCGGCTTTTCTCCCATCATCATACTTGAAAACCCTAATGCGTTATTTACCGGAAAATAATGCTCTCCGCCTTGCACTTTATAAAATTCTAAATGCGAAGCGCCCAGATTTTCTTTTTCCTTCAATTCCTGCGCTTCCAAGAAGGTTTTTTCCGTCAATTTTTCATTTACAATCGGGCTTTCAGTCCCAATCCAAACCTGAAAACGCCCTTTTGGATTTACTTGTTTTAAATCTTCTGTGGTGAAATGCTGTCTTGCCAATATCGCCCCATTTCTTAAAAGATCTTTCACGCTTGGCTCTCCCTGTTTTGACCCTTGAGCCATGCCTTTTACTCTTGTTTCAGAGGATGGAATAGCCTTTAATACACCTTCCTGAAGACCAAATTCTTTTGCCAATTTCAATAAACCTTTGTTTTCAATTCCCAACGGCTCTGCAATTATCAAATCATTTAATTCCTTGAAATCTCCATGAGAAGCCATTTCAAGCGCCACGGTCGCCCCCATGGACCATCCGACAAGATTCACTTTTTCAAGGCCGCTTTCTCTTATAATTTGTTTTGCGATTTCAGCATGTATTTTTAAATCTCCCTGTTTCGCAACCATCTCATTGAAATTTTCAGGCTTTTTCACAGATTTGTGCTCTGGAGGCATCGGCACATAAACTTTCTGCCCTTCCAGCGCAAGCGCCATAGGCAAGCTGGCCGATTTGAAAAAATTCAAAGCCTGGCCATTCAAGAAAAAATACGGCGCTCTTCTATCCTCTCCGTCTTCCAGCTTATTTTTATTAAGGTCCAGTTCAACGGTCGGAATCGTAAAATCTCCGAATTGGGTTTTTATTTTAACATCTTTTACGTTCTCGTAAAACTGCCTATTTAACTCATCCAAGTTTTTTTCTGTTTCTTTGGCATTAATCCGCATTTCTTTCAACAAGCCCTTTTTATCTGCCGCATCTTCTCCTTTCTGCTCAGCATCTTTTATCTCGCCTCTTAAAATTTTATATGCCTTGAATATCTGTCCTCTTTCAAAGCGGAAAGCCGGATCCCTTTCTATTTGCGTCCCGCGGATATTAGCTTCTCCAGTTATATACCCGGATATGTGCTTTTCCCCAAAAGACTGTTCAGAAACCTTTCCTTCCAAATTTTCAGCCATTTGCCTCAATGAATTTGAAACATTTTTTTGCTCTTGGGTTTCTTCGGGCTTATCTTCCGGAGTGATTAAATTTTCTCGTTCTGCCATATTTATCATTTAAATAATTGTTTTGCCTCATTCCAGATTGCAGGCTGATTTTGGATGGTTTTCATCCAGTACCACCATTCTACTCCCCAAAAATAGAATGTGTCAAAGCCTGTTTGCTTGGCATATTGTATGTTATCTTTGAAGATCTGCAAATTCATAGTTTTATTCTGCTCTGCCAGCGAGACATCGTAAAAAGGCTTCGAAGCCCATGGTTCGGCCTGAAATTCTATGCAAATCACATCTTTGCCGAATATTTTCTTTATCAGTAAAGCTTTCCTAGAATAATAGACAGGCGAGAAAAAATAATGGAAATAAAATCCAAAGCTGTCTGAAATGTGCGCCCAAGCTTCCCTATACATTGTTGTGCCCACTATGTCGCCGATTTTTGCGGCACCAAACCATAAAGATCCTTCTCCCGAATCCGAAACAATCACTTTCCTAGAAGGGTCCAAACTTTTTACCAGAGCCACTTCTTGCTTTAAAAAATCCTTATTATTATAATACCACGATGGGCAATCGCCAAATTTAAATAAGGGTTCATTTTCCACCTGCCAGTAGGTTATTTCCTGTTCATTTTTATACCTCTGGACAACTTGTTTTATATAATCTAAAGCCGTATCCTTCTCTTGCTGTTCCGACAAATTATTTGCCCAGCCGGGAATATGGCATTCCGGCCATCGACCCGATTTTATTCCCACGACATAAATTATTTTCACTCCATTTTGTTTTGCCTGTAGAAGCTGCCAGTCAATATCATTAAAATAATATTTATTCGGACTTCCTTCAACCCAATCCCATTGCGTATGGATTTTTATATTTTTGACTCCCAAATCATTTATCATCGCCAGATATAATTCTTTCCAGTCAAGTTTCAGATTTTGCGCCTGCATTTGCGAAAAATCCACCCCCCAGGTTATTTCTTTTGCCTTGGCCGAACCTACAAAAAGAAAACAAAAAACAACCAAGAATAAAACAAAGACAATAGATAAGGCTATAAGAATCATTTTTATAATTCTTTTCATTTTTTATTTTTAAACCAGCTTACAG